>SXZC01000099.1 GCA_005788075.1 Actinomycetota bacterium | reverse complement strand
AGATGCTGGGGGACACCTCCCCGCGGGACCCCGACTGACCGCTACCCCGTGACGGCACCCGACGCCGCTCGCCGCACGATGGTGACGGCCACCGGGCTTGCGGCCACGCGCGACAGGCCTGCTGCACGCCCGCCACCGGTCATCTCCGCCACGGCTGCGACCGAGGCCACCGCGCGCAGGGTTACCTGCCGGGTGGCCGTGCCACCCGCGGCGATGCTGCCCATCGGGAAGCACAGCGTGCGGTTCGATCGCAGTGCGCCCGGGGCGCTGGTGATCACCAGGTTCCAGGGCACCGTCATGCATGCGGTGGCCGATGCGGCCGCGGTGCCACCGGTGTTGCGCAGGCGGATGGCCGTGGTGACGCGCTGGCCGCTCACCACGCGGCGGCGGCTCGCGAGCAGGGTGGCGGTGAGGGCCGCGGGCCGCGTGGTTGGTGCGGAGGTGGGGGTGGCGGTCGATGCCTGGGTGGGTGTCGCCGAGCCGCCGCCCGGCGTCACCGGGGCAGTGGCCACGGAGTTCCCGGACGTGCCCATCGCGTTCGTCGCCGTCACACGGAATGTGTATGCCGTGCCGTTCGTGAGGCCGGTGACGGTGCACGAGGTTGCGGGTGCGGTGGCCGTGCATGTCTTCGAGGGGTCCTGCACCGCCGTGACGGCGTAGGTGGCCACCTCGCCGGGGGAGGCCGTCCACGACACCGTGGCCTCGCCGTCACCCGCGGTGGCCGTTGCCCCCGTGGGCGCGCTGGGCGGGCCGAAGGGCACCAGTGCCAGGGCGTTCGCGGCCTGCCGCACCACGTAGAGCATGTCGCCGGCGGGGCTCATGGCGAGGTACCTCGGCCCGGCGATTCCCGTGGCGGTGTCGACGACGGTGCCGGTGGCCAGGTTGACCGCGGATATTGCATTGCCGCTGAAGCGCGTGACCGCGGCGAGCGTTCCCGCCGGGTTGATGGCCACGCCGTAGGGGCACCCCGGCGTGCTGATGGCCGTGCCAATGGCGAAGGTGGCGGTGTCGATGGGAAGCAGCTCGCCGCTCTGGCACCTGACGGCATACGCCTTCGAGCCGTCGGGCGTGATGGCGATGCCGATCATGCCGAAGCCCGGCGTGAGGGTCTGGACGGTGGACATGTTCGTGGTGTTGAACACCGTCACGGTGCCGGAGTTGTAGCTCGTCGCCCACACACGCGTGCCATCGGGGCTCACCGCGACCTCGGAGTACGCATTGAGCACCTGCGCGCTCTGCGCGAGCATGGTGTAGGGAGATGTCGCGCTGTACTTGCGAACGCGCTCGGCCTCCGCCACGTAGAAGACGGATCCGTCGGGCGAGAACGCAACGCCCTCGGGCCCCTGCGCCAGCGACGCCGTTCCCGACACGGTGTTGGTGTTGGTGTCGATGACGCTCACCTGGTTGGGGGTCCGCGGCACCACGCCGATGCCGGTGGCAGATAGCGCGATGCTCATGGGCGTGGTGATGCCGCTGATGGTGGTTGACACCACCTTGCCGGCGGTGTCGATGACCGACACCGAGTTGCTGCTGTAGTTGGCGACGTAGGCGTGCGTTCCGCTGGGATTGACCGCAACATCCACGGGTGTCGAGCCCACGGCGATGGTGGCGCTCACGGTCATCGCCGACGCCGACGAGGCGGTGGCGAGGGTGACGACGGTGGCGAGTGCGGCCAGCGTCGCCTTTATGCGTGCACGAGAGGGGGACATCTCCCCCTGAGGCTACACGGGCGTGGTCAGCAGATCGGCACTGCGCCTGATCACGCCGGGGGCGGCGATGAGGTCGCGCCTAGTCCATCGTGTAGTAGGCCGTGTAGCTGGCCAGGAGGTAGGTGATGCTGCGCACGCCCTCGACCTCCACGAAGAGGGCACCGTTCGCGTCCACGCGCTGCGTGCTAGTGGGCGTGAGGGTGAGCGTCACGGTTCCGGGGCTACCGCTGACGGCCGGCACGTTGGACACCACCGTCCCAACTGCCTGCCCGGAATCCTGCCGAAGCAGTGAGGCCGTCATGGGGAAGGACGCGTCGTTCTTTCGTACCAGCACCTCGACGGTGGTGATGCGCGCGCCATACGGAACGGTGTCGAGGTTGCACCAGAGGCGTGCTCCGTCCGCGTCGGTGTACACGCCCGTGTTCGGCAGATTGTCCACGAGGATCACCGTGCCCGGGGTCGCCAGCGGAATGACCTTGGGCACGCAGCTGCTGACGGGGGCGAAGGTGCGCTGGGTTCCGAAGGCATCGGCGGCAAAGCCCGGATTCGGGAAGCTGCCCGACAGCACGCCGCCCGCGCTTCCGGTCGACGGGCCCGCGGGCCCCTGCGGGCCCGTGGCGCCGGTGGCGCCGGTCGGCCCGGCGGGCCCCGTTGCACCGGCGGCCCCCGGAGTCCCTGCCGGCAGCTGCCCGGCCTTGAAGTCGCTGGCCTCCAGGCTGCCGGCCTTCACCTTGGCGCCGGTGACGGCGTCCTTCTTCAGCTGCGCGGCGCCCACGGAGTTCTTGGGCAGCTGGGTGACCGCGTAGCCGGTACCGCCGAGGGCGACCGCCAGTGCGCTGAGGGACACCACCAGCGCGGGGGAGGGGGAGCGCATGCCGGGGAAACTACTCGCCTTGACCCGCGCCGCGCCGGGGTGTTGCCTTCCCCTATGAACCGAACCGCCCCCGCCCTCCTCGCCGTCACCGGTGCGGCCCTGATTGCCGCGGCCCCGGCCGTGGCGGTGCCAGCATCGCCCGGCGCCATGGCCAGCGCCACCGAGGCGCCCCGCTCATCCGTCGAGGTCATCGGCGCCCGCCTCTATGCCGACACCCAGGGCGCGGGCAAGGGCACCCTGCTCGCGCGCACCAAGGTGCGCTACCGGCACTCGGCGGCCGTGCGCGGGCAGCCGTGGTTCGGCTCGACGGTCACCACCGTGCGCGGGCCCGGCGGCAGCAAGACGGTGCGCGACGTCGACCGCCTGCGGCACGCCGCGGCGGGGCAGATCGTCGATCACCGCGTGGTCATCAGCCGCGCTGAGGCCGCGCGAATCCTCGGGCCTGCTGGCGTGCGCGCCAAGGTGCGCCTGCGCGTGCGTGGCCACCTGGAGCTACGCGTGCCGACGGGCGAGGCGTCCCGCAGCGAGGCCGGAGTGCCCGTGTGCCAGACCATCGGCGGGGGCGGTGGCGTGTGCCCCGGCGCAGCAGCCCCGGGCGGAGCGGGCGGCAACGGCGGGGCGGCGGCGGGAGCAGGGGTCGTTGCGGGCAACGGCGGCGCCGGGAACTTCGGCGCGGCCGGGGGCATGCTGAGCGTGCCGGGCTATCCGCCCGTGGGTGCGACCTGGGGCAACCCTGACGGCGACCTCATGGTGAACTGGACCTTCTCGCAGCCCTACCGGCCGTACGTCGCCGGGCTCTACATCTACGACGTGGGGGGCAATGCCGGCAGCGTGGCGATGCAGCCCTCCTTCGACGGCAACGACGATCCCACCTCGGGCGTCATCAATCCGGACAACACCTTCACCATGCAGGCGCCGCTCAACGACGCCTATTGCGTGCCCGGGGCCACCTTCACGGCCACGGGCGCCGTGCCCCCGCACATGTCGGCACAGGCAGGCGGGGGCTTCACCACGGGCAACGCCGTGGCCGGCTGGAGCTCGAGCAACTGCGGCACGGTCGCCACGTTCGGCGGGCCGGCGGCTACCTACTTCCCGGGCTGGTAGCCCGCGCCTACTTCTTGGTCCAGGTGACGTTCATGGCCGTGGCATCGGCGCCGCTCTCGGCGTACTGCCCGGTGAAGGTGCCGTTCTCGAGCGTGCCCTCGAAGAAGCCGTCCTCGTCGGTGATGAGGATGTCGCCATCGGGGGCGACGACGCCCTGCATGGTCTCCTTCACGGGCCCACCCTCAGGTGGCGTGTAGGTCTTGTAGCCGGTGAAGCTCTGGCCGCTGGCCTTGTCGAACACGATGTTGCCGGCGGCGTCGCCCTTCCAGCTGTCGAGCTTGCCGTTGTCGTAGCCCGTGGCGGTCTGCACCCACGTGCCCTTCATGTCGGCGCCGGTGGGCACCTCGGCGGAGT
>SXZC01000098.1 GCA_005788075.1 Actinomycetota bacterium | reverse complement strand
TGGACCACCCGCGACGGCGTGGTGGCGTCCCTGCGCACTCCCGGGGGGCCCTGGTATTCGCCGGTGCGCGTTCCGGGCAGCGGCCGCGGCGCGACCGACGTGGCGGTGGCCATGACCGACGACGGCCTCGCCGCGGTCGCGTGGATCGAGCGCGGCCGGGTGCGGGCGAGCATCCGCCCGGCGCGCAAGAGGTTCCTCCCGGCCACGGCAATATCCCCCGCGGGGCGGGTGCCCCTCGCGCCGCGCGTGGCGTTCGGACTCGGGTGCGGTCCGCTCGTGGCATGGCAGTCGGACGAGGGCGGGCGCAGCGCGATCCGCGCCGCCTGCGGTCGCGGCGATGGCCGCTTCGGGGCGCAGGCGCGCGTGTCTCCCGAGGGGGAGCAGGCGTCCGGGCCTGCGGTGGCGGGCGGCTCCACAGGCGTGATCGTGCTGTGGCGCCAGGATGATGGCGGCACCTACCGGGTTCGCTCAGCCACGCGTGGCCCCGCCGGCGGGTTCTCCCCCGCCGACACCCCGTCGCCCGCCGGCACCGCGGTGATCGTGGATCCCTCCGTGGCACTGGCACCCGACGGCGCCGCGATCGCGGCATGGACCCTCACCCGCGGGGACGCCGTGGTGGTGCAGTCGGCCGTGCGCCCGGTGACCGGCGGATGGACGGCTCCCGACGACCTCTCGCGCCCGGCCCCCCAGGCCCGGGGCGCACGGGTGGGCGTGGACGCCGCAGGAGGCGCGCTGGTGGCGTGGTCGCGGTCCGGCGTGGTGCAGGTGGCCGAGCGGCCGACGGGCCAGGGGTGGACACCGGCGCGCGACCTCTCCGATACGGCGTCCACGTCGGGCGCCCCATCGGTGGCGGTCAGCGCAGCCGGGTCGGCGGTGGTCACGTGGCCCGCCGTGGTGGCGGGCGCCCCCGTGGTGCAGGCCGCCCTGCGCCCGGCGGGGGGCGCGTTCACCACCGGCACCACCATCTCCGATCCCGCGCGCCCCTCCATCGCGCCACAGGCGACCGTGAGCGATGACGGCGTGGCGCCGGTGGCCTGGCAGTGGACGAACCCCTCCCAGGACCCCACCTTCGCGCCGTCCGGCGTGATGACCGCCACCGGAGTCGCCGGGTCGTCCGCCGCGGGCCCTGCGCTGGTGGTCGACCTGCGTGCGCGGCCCTCACGCGTGCGCCCGGGGCAGCCGATCCGCATTACCTTCGGGCTTTCCGAGCCATCGCGCGTGCGCATCACGGCACGCCGCGACGGCTCGCGCCGGGTCGTGGGCTCCATCGAGATGAACGGTGTCGATGGCGCCAACCTGCTGGCCCTCTCGGGCAGCCTCGGTGGAGCCTCGCTCGGGCGCGGCAGATGGGTGATCACCGCCCAGCCCGCCGGGGGCACGCCGCGATCGCTGTCGCTGGTTGTGGTTTAGTCCCGCGCAGTGCCCGCCGCCTCTCCGATCTCCCGCGACCTCGCCATCGATGGATGGGGGCTCGCCGGCGTGGGCGTCGCCGGCGTGGTTGCGGCTTCGATCGTGATCGAGGGCGGAGCCGGGCGGGCCATCATCCCCTTCATCATCGTCGCGCTGGTGTTCGGCCTCGCGCAGGTGGTGGTGAGCGGCGGATGGCTGCGAAATGCCGTGCGCGACGCCCCTCCGGCACCGGCCGACCTCGTGCCGGAGCCCGACTCGGCCACGCTCCGGCGCGCCGCGCTGCCGGCGGTGATCGCGCTCGTCCTCATCATCATCGCGCTGTTCGTGTGGGTGCAGTTCGCGGCGCTGCTCGCGGGGCTGGCCTTCGCGGCCGGCATGACCGACCTGAGGTCGCGCCAGTGGATCGTCGCGCTCGAGAGGAGCGAGGGCGTCACGATCCTCCGCCAGGCCGCCTGGCTGCCGTTCGCCACGGCGCGCAAGCCCCTGTGGGCGCGCGCCGACGGTGACTGACCCCTAGGAGTCGTCCTCCTCGGCGGGGTCCCCGCCCGTGAGCTCCTCCACCTGCGCGCGAATGGCCTCGAGCCGCGCCTCGCACCAGGCCTGCAGTGCCGCCCCGCGGCGGAACAGGCGCAGCGCCTCATCGAGGCCGGCGTCGCCGGACTCGAGGCGGTCGACGCACTCCTCGAGCTCGGCCATGGCATCCTCGAACGGCACCCCGTCGGGGATATCCCCCGCCTCGGTGATCTCGATCGACGAGAGATCGGGCACGGCGTCGCCCATCAGGCCCCCTCCTCCACCCGCGCGGCCACCACGCCGTCGCGGAATTCCAGTGACAGCAGCATCCCCGCGGGCAGCGACCCGGCCGACTGCACGAGGCCCCCGCCGTCATCGCGCACCAGCGCGAAGCCCTCGGCCAGCGGGCGTGCCGGGTCGCACGCGGTGAGGCGGGCCATGAGCACGGCCAGTCGCGCAGCCGATCCGGTCTCGGCGGAACCGATGGCGAGCACCCTGCGCGCGTCCAGGGCGCGCAGGTCGCGGCCGGGCATCACCACGGCGTCGCGCGCAGCCCTCCCCCGGCGCGCCCCGAGCGCGCCCACGGCCTCGAGCGGGCGGCGGGGTTAGTCCCAGATCTAGATTGCCG
>SXZC01000097.1 GCA_005788075.1 Actinomycetota bacterium | reverse complement strand
TACCCGTTCGCCCCGCCGTCGATCGCCGTCGCGTGGGCACCCGGCGAGACCGATGCACGCGTGCTGCTGCGCCAGTGCCCCGGCCCGCTGGCGTCGCCCGAGACCCCCGACGAGCGTGGCGTCGAGGTGGACATCGCGGGCGTTCCCGGAGTCATGCGCGCCAGGGGCATGGCCTTCCTCGTGTGGGAGCGCGGCGACCGGGCCTTCGGGCTGCAGGTGCGCGGCACGGGCGACCCCGAGGCCGATGCCCTGGCGATCGCCGAGTCGATCCCGGCGTCGCCGGGCCGGATGCCTTAGCCTGCAGGCATGGCCGAGTCGTACTCGCACATCGCCTGCTGCCTCGACGGATCGCCCGCCGGCGATGCCGCCCTCGCCGCCGCCATCCGCACCCGCTCGCTCGGCGACGGCGCGCTCACGCTCGTGCACGTGATGGAGCCGGGCGTGTCGGCGTACACGAGCTACACGACCGGAGAGATCGACGAGGACATCCATGACGCCCGTGCGTGGATGGAGCAGATGGTCGCCCTCGCACCGGGCTCCGAGGGCATCCTCCTCGAGGGGCACCCCGCCACGGCGACGGTCGACTGGGCTCGCGGGGCGGGCGTCGACCTGCTCGTGGCCGTGCGCCATCGCGGGGCGGTCGAGCACCTGCTGCTCGGCAGCTTCGCCCAGCACCTGGCCTACAACGCCCCCTGCACGGTGATGCTCGTGCATCCGCCCGGCGACGCCGGGTAGGAGCGGGGCCCCCGGCGGCGAAGGAGACCCCCGGAACCACTATCCGGAGGGACCATGGCCGTCCACGCACTCCCCGCCCCTGTGCGGGTCCACATGCTCAGCCCGCTCACGTTCAACGACGCCCAGGAGATCGGCGACCAGATCAAGGCGGGATCCCCGGTGTTCCTCGACCTGCGCTCGGTCGACCGCGAGCTCGAGGAGCGCCTGCGCGACTTCTGCGCCGGCCTCGCAGCCGCGCTCGAGGGCTCGGTGAGCGACGTCGCCCAGGGGATCGTCTTCGTCGCCCCGCACGGCGTCACGGTGTCGCGCGGCGAGGTGCAGTCGCACGCCCCGTCATCGCACCGCGAGTCGTACTATGACGCCATGGACGCCGACGTCACGCCGCTCTTCAGGAGCATGTCCGCCTGACCGCGCCCCTGCAACCGCTGGTCATCCTCTATGACGGCGATTGCAGGTTCTGCCGTGCCTTTGCCCAGATCGCCCGGCGGGCCGCCCGCCCGCCGGGCATCAGGCTCCTCCCCTTCGACGACCCCCGCGCGCGGCGGATCCTCGAGGTGGTCCCCGAGGACGTCAGGCACGAGTCGGTGCACGCCGCCGACGCCCGGGGGCTGGCCTCCGCCACCGAGGCGTTCCGGCTGATCCTCACCCGGCTGCGCGGGGGTGGCCTGCTGCTCGCCACGGGCCTCTACCGCGTCTACCCCTGGGTCGCGCGCAATCGCAGCCATTTCGGGCGCTTCGTGCCCGACCTGCCACGGCCGCCCGTGGCGTAGCCGCTAGCCCTGCCCGGGGTGCCTGCGGGCCACGTAGTCCTCGACGAACAACAGGCTCTCCCCCGCCCGGCGCACCACCTGCAGCAGCTCGGTCATGGTCGCGACCTCCTCCACCTGCTCGGTCACGTACCACTGCAGGAACGCCTCGGTCGCGGGGTCGCGGTGCTCGCGCGCCAGGTGCACGAGGTCGTCGATCCAGCGCGTGACCTGCTCCTCCTGGGCCAGCGCAGCCGCCACGAGCGCCTCGACCGACTCGAATGCGCCCACCGGGGGCTCCTGCCCGGGGATGTCCACCGGGCCACCCGTGTCGAGCACGTACCGGAAGACCTTCATGGCGTGGCCATGCTCTTCCTCGGCCTGCCGCGCGAAGAAGCCCGACAGCTCGGGAAGCCCCTGGTCCTCGAGCCACGCGGACATGGCGAGGTACTGGAAATGGGCTGCGAACTCGCGGCCCATCTGCGTGCAGAGAGCCATGCGAACGGTGTCGTCAGGCGTCATGTGGCGATCGTCCTCCGGGTCGTGATGGATCGAGTGTATGCGGCCATGCCATGTGCTCGTTATGTCCTCGTCACGTGGACGGGTCGCGTCCCTCGGCTCGCAGGCGCTTGGCTCGCTCCGAACGCGTGGCGCCCACGATGATCACCGTGAGGGGCACCGCCCAGAAGACCCCGTAGAGGAAGCCACGCCCGTTCGGCTGGTTCAGCAGCGCGATGTGCGCCAGCCACAGCACGATCGTCGACAGCACGAAGGCGATGAGGATCTGCACCCCCACGTGCAGCTCTTCCCACTTCACGAGGACGGATGGCCGTTCGTTCACCGGCGGGAGGATACGCCCCCGGCTACCGTGCGGCGCATGAACCGCGACGACGCCTGGAGCCGGCTCAACGAGTGGATGGGCACCCTCGCCGACCTCGACGGGGCCGCCGCCGTGCTCGAGTGGGACCGCGAGACGATCATGCCGCCAGGGGCCGCCGAAGCCCGCGGGGCGCAGCTGGCCACGCTGGCCGG
>SXZC01000096.1 GCA_005788075.1 Actinomycetota bacterium | reverse complement strand
TGGAGAGCTGCACGTGGATCTCCACGCCGATGACGGGCTCGAACTCGCTCATGTCGTGAGCCCCGGGGGCCGGGTGTCGAAGGCCAGCGCCTTCTCGAGCGCGTGCGCGGCGTCGAAGAGGCGGTTCTCGCTGAATGCCGGGCCGGCGAGTTGCAGGCCCACGGGCAGTCCCTCGGAGAGGCCGCACGGGATCGAGATGGCCGGGAGCCCCGCCAGGCTCACCGGGATCGTGCAGACGTCGGCCAGGTACATGGCGTAGGGGTCGGCGGTACGGTCGCCGAGGGGAAACGCCACGGTGGGCGACGTGGGCGACGCCAGCAGGTCGACGTCTTGGAACGCCGCCTCGAACTCGCGCACGATGAGCGTGCGCACGCGCTGGGCACGCCCGTAGTACTGGTCGTAGTAGCCGGACGCCAGGGCGAAGGTGCCGAGCATGATTCGGCGCTTCACCTCGGGGCCGAAGAGCTGGCCGCGGGTCATCTCGTACTGGTCGAGCAGGTTGTCGGCCGGCACGGGGTGGCCGTAGCGGATGCCGTCGAACCGGGCGAGGTTCGACGAGCACTCGGCCGGCGCCAGCACGTAGTAGGTGGCGAGGCCGCTCAGGGCGCTGGGCAGGCTGACGGGCACCACCGTGGCGCCGAGGTCCTCGATGGCCCTGAGCGAGGCGTCCACCGCGGCCCGCACCCCGGGCTCGATGCCCTCGCCCATGAGCTCCTCCACCACGCCCACGCGCAAGCCGGCGAGGTCGGTGGCCGTGGGCAGGGTGATCTCCCCCGGCCAGTCAAGCGAGGTGCTGTCCATGGGGTCACGGCCCACCATGTGGCGCAGCAGCAGCGCGGCATCCTCGACGGTGCGGGCGAAGGGCCCCACCTGGTCGAGCGACGAGGCGAACGCGATGAGCCCGTAGCGCGAGATCGCGCCGTAGGTGGGCTTCATGCCGACGATGCCGCAGAGCGCAGCGGGCTGGCGGATGGAGCCGCCGGTGTCCGATCCCAGCGACCACGGCACCTGCCGCTGCGCCACCGACGCGGCCGAGCCGCCACTCGACCCGCCGGGAACCCGCTGGTGGTCCCACGGGTTGAGGGTGTTCTTGTAGGCCGAGTTCTCGGTGCTCGACCCCATGGCGAACTCGTCCATGTTGGTCTTGCCCACCACGATGGCGCCGGCATCCTCCAGCCGCTGCACGCACGTGGCGGTGTACACCGGGCGGAAGCCGTCGAGCATGCGCGAGCCCGACGTGGTGACGATGTCGCGCGTGGAGAGGGCGTCCTTGATGGCGATGGGCACGCCGGCAAGCGGCGGGCGGTCCGGCATGGCGTCGATGGCCCGGGCGCGCTCGCGGGCGCCGTCGGCGTCGATGGCCAGGAAGGCCTCGACGTCGTCGGCCTCCACCGCGGCCAGGTGGGCGTCCACGAGCTCGAGCGAGGTGGTCTCCCCCGCCTGCAGCGCGGCCACCTGCTCGGCGGCCGTGAGGTCGCGAAGCGCCATCAGTCCATCCTCGGCACGCCGAAGGACTCGTCCACCACGTCGTCGGCCTCGCGCAGGGCCTCCTCGCGGGGCAGGCTCGGACGCGGCACGTCGGCGCGAAGGACGTTCTCGAGGGCCAGCACGTGGGTGGTGGGCGGCACGCCGTCGAGGTCCATGGACCGGATGGCATCGATGTGCTCGAGGATGCCCGAGAGCTCCTCCTGCATCACCTTCTCCTCCTCGGGCTCCAGGCGGAGCCGTGCGAGGCGCGCCACGTGGCGGACGGTGTTCTCGTCGATCATCGGCGGCGGACTGTAGCCGAGCGCCCGCGGGGTGGCTGGTACCGTCGGGACATGGACGGCGAGCTCGAGCTGATCCGGCGCATCGCCGCCCGGGTGGGCGTGCGCGGGGGCGTGAGCACCGGCATCGGCGACGACGCCGCCGTGCTCGACGACGGCACCGTGCTCTCGCTCGACATGGTGGTGGACGGCGTGCACGTGCGGCGCGACACCCACTCCCCCGCCGACATCGGCCACACCGCGCTGGCGGTGAACCTCTCCGACGTCGCGGCAATGGGTGCGGTGCCCGTGGCCGCGCTCGTGGGGCTGGGCGTGCCGCAGGGGCTCAGCGGCGACGACATCGATGCCATGTACGCGGCGATGGAGCGCCTGGCCGAGGCCAACGGCATGAGCATCGCCGGTGGCGATGTGTCGGCATCGCCGGTGCTCACGCTGTCGGTGGCGATCATTGGGCGCACCCCGGCAGGAGTGCGTCCCGTGCTGCGGTCGGGCGGCCGGGCGGGCGACCTGCTGGTGGTCACCGGACCCCTCGGGGCATCGGCCGCCGGACTCGCGCTGCTGCGCGACCCCGCGCTCGAGCCGGACCTGCCAGCACGCGACGCCCTCGTGGCCGCGCACCTGCGGCCCGCCCCCATGGTGGACGACGGCCTGCACCTGGGCGAATCAGGGGCCACCGCGATGATCGACATCTCCGACGGCCTGCTGCTCGATGCCGACCGGGTGGGCCGGGCATCGGGTCTGGTCGCCGAGATCGACCTCGATGCTGTGCCGGTGGCCGGTGGCGTGGCCGAGGTGGCCCGGGCGGGTGCGCCTGATGTCGACCCCGTGCTCTTCGCGGCGACCGGCGGCGAGGACTACCAACTGCTCGCGGCCGTGCCGCCGTCCGCCGGGCTTGAGCCGCATGTCACGGTGGTCGGCCGCCTCGTCGAGGGCGACCCCGGCGTGCGCGCGACGCGGGGTGGCCGCGACGTGACGCCGTCACGCCTCGGCTGGGAGCACCGGGCCGGCTAGGAGCGTGAGCGCTGCGTGGCGCGGCGCCAGAGCGCTGATGGCCACCAGGTGCGGTCGCCGAGGTCGAGCACGATCGCGGGCACGAGCAGCGTGCGCACCACGAGGGTGTCGAGCAGCACGCCGAAGGCCACGAGGAACCCGATCTGGGTGATGCTGACCAGCGGCAGCACCGCGAGCACGGCGAAGGTGCCGGCCAGCACCACACCCGCTGACGTGATGACGCCACCGGTCACCGCCAGCCCGCGGAGCATGCCCTCGCGCGTGCCGAATTGCTCGGTTTCCTCACGCACGCGGGCCATGAGGAAGATGTTGTAATCAACTCCCAGCGCGACGAGGAAGATGAATCCGAAGAGCGCGAGGGCCGGGCTCTCGCCGGCGAAGCCCCAGAGGTCGAACACCAGGCAGGCGATGCCCATGCTCGCCAGGAACGACAGGATGACCGTTCCGATCAGGATGAGCGGCGCGGAGATGGCGCGCAGCAGCAGCCCGAGGATGATGACCACGACGATCAGCACGATCGGGATGAGCAGCCTGAGGTCGCGTTGCGAGGCGGCGTCCAGATCGGCCTCGGTGGCGGTGGGGCCACCCACCAGCACCCCCTGCCCCCCGGCCTTCTTCCCCGCTTCCCTCAGTGCGTCGATGGTGGCGTAGGCCTTCCCGCTGTAGGGCGGGTCGGTGAGGGTGACGTCGTAGAGCACGCCGGGCTCGCCCTTGCTGACCGGGCGCAGCGAGCTCACGCCCGGCGTGGCCTTCATTGCCGCCACCACCTTGGCCTGGTCGGCGGTGGCCGGGACGATCACGTTCGTGGGCGCCGATGACCCGGCGGGAAACGCCTTGTTGATGAGCTCCTGCCCCTGGATCGACTGGACGTCGCCGCGGAAGTCGTCCGCCGAGGTGAGGCTGGGGCTGTAGGACAGCAACCCGAAGCAGCATGCGGCGAGGATGACCGCGGTGGTCACCCAGGTGGCACGCGGGCGCTTGCCCACCCGGTCGGCCACGCGGCGCCACCAGCCCTGGGTCTCATTGCTCCCGGTGGATCCGTACCGGGGGATGAACGGCCAGAAGGCCCAGCGTCCGCCGAGCAGCAGCAGGGCGGGCAGCGCGGTGACCATCACGAGCATGGCCACGGCCACGCCCAGGGCGCCGATGGGGCCGAGGCCCGCCGTGCCGTTCACCTCGGCGATGCTCAGGCACAGCAGCGCCGCGATGACGGTGCCGGCGGAGGCCACGATGGCCGGGCCCGCCCGCTTGATGGCGATCGCCATGGCCTCGTGCTTGTCCTCGGTGCGCCGGAGTTCCTCGCGATAGCGGGCGGTGAGGAGCAGTGCGTAGTCGGTGCCCGATCCGAACACGAGCACGAGGAGGATGCCCGCGGACTGCCCGTTGACGATCACGCCGGCGTCGGCGATGAGGTAGCCGAGGGCTCGCACGGTGATCTCGGCGAAGCCCAGCGCGATGAGCGGGAGGATCCAGAACACCGGACTTCGGTAGATGATGAGCAGGAGGAAGAACACCAGCAGCACGGTGGCGAGCAGCAGGTTGGTGTTGATGCCCCCGAACACCTCGATGGCGTCGGCCGAGATGCCTGCCGGGCCGGTGACCTTCACGACGAGCCCCGGTGGCGCCGCTGCGGCGAGGTCGTCGCGCAGCTTCGTCACTTCCTCCAGCAGGAGGTCGGAGTCGCCGTCCACCTTGAGGTTGGCGATGAGCAGCTGTGCCGTGCCGTCCTTCGACACCGGGCCGGGCACGAGCCCGGGGGGCTCCACGCCCTTCGGCAGGGGGTTGTTGAACGTCGCGGTGGCCTTCGCGAGCGCGGCACGGTCGGCTGCGGTGAGCCCGCCCTCGCGCTGCGCCACCGCCACGGCCGGCGTGACGTCCCCACCCGGGAACTTCTCCTGCAGGTCGAGCACCGTGACCGACTCGGCGGCGCCCGGGAGGAAGCTCGAGGGCTCGTTCGACTGCGCCGACTCGAACTTCGAGGCCAGCGGGAACAGCGCGACCAGGATGAGGATCCAGATGCCGAGCACGATCCACTT
>SXZC01000095.1 GCA_005788075.1 Actinomycetota bacterium | reverse complement strand
GGCCATCACGGTGCCCGACCAGCGCCTGGAGCGCTACCGGCGCGGCACGGACTGGATCCGCGAGTACATCTTCCCCGGCGCGTTCTGCCCACCGCTGGCGTCGATGGTGGAGGCCATGCGCACCTCATCGGAGCTGCAGGTGGAGGGCATCGAGAACATCGGCATCCACTACGCCGACACCCTGCGCCTGTGGCGCGAGCGGTTCATGGCCAACGCCGACCGCGTGCGCGAGCTGGGCTTCACGGACGAGTTCATCCGCACGTGGGAGTTCTACCTGGGGTTCTGCGAGGCGGGCTTCCGCACGCGGGCGCTCGGCGACCTGCAGATGGTGATCAGTCGCCCGTACAACGCGGCGCTGCCCACCACGCCGGAGCCCCGGCTCAGCCTCTAGGGCCGGGAGCCCGGGTCGGCACCGCCCGAGGGGGTGACGTCGCGCGCGATCTCGCGCTCGAGGCGCTCGGCGTTGATGCCGACGTTCACGCCCGAGCCGAACGCCACCGCGCCGGTGAGGATGCCGCCCAGCACGAGCCCGGCCAGCACCACGAAGCCGTCGGCGACGTCGTCGTAGCCAGATGCGATCGCCACGATCTCGGCCACGATGCCAATGGCGCTCACGGCGATGACGAGCCATCCCAGCCGGATGAGCAGGCGCTCTGCCCGCCGCGCGCGGGCGAGGCGCACCGCCCAGCGGGCGGCGGGGTCATCCCCGGGGCTCATCCCCCGGCATCCGGATGCTCGCGGCCGTCGAAGTCGAGCGAGGCGGAGTTGATGCAGTAGCGCAGGCCCGAGGGGCCCGGACCGTCGGGGAACCCGTGGCCCAGATGGGCATCGCACGCCGCGCAGCGCACCTCGATGCGCCGCATGCCGAAGGATCGGTCCTCCACCTCGGTGATGGCGTCGGGGCGGATGGGGGTGACGTAGCTCGGCCAGCCCGTGCCGGAGTCGAACTTGTGGGAGGAGTCGAACAACGGCGCCTCGCAGCAGATGCACCGGTAGATGCCATCGTCGTGATGGTCCCAGTACACGCCGGTGAACGCCGGCTCCGTGCCCGCCTCGCGCGTCACGTGGTACTGCATGTCCGTGAGCTTCTCGCGATACTTGTCGTCGTCAGGTCCTGTCGTGCGTCCCATGTTCTCCTCCGGTGGCCTCAGGGGCCGGTGGACCCGTGATGATAGGGGCAGTCGGCCCGCCATCCGGTGCTACCGTCGGGAGCCGTGAAGTCACGTTCCCGGTTCGCAATCGCGCTCACGCTCGCCGTCGCCCTCGGCGCCTGGCTCATCTGGACGAGCATCGGCGGCAGCCTCGAGACCTACACCAGCCCCGCCGGCCTGGTGAAGACCAGCGACGGCACGACCTACCGGCTCAATGGCAAGGTGGCGCCGGGGAGCCCCGCCGACGCCGCCGAGCGCGCGCAGACGGCCGAGGGCCTGCGCTTCGTGGTGCGCGACAAGGAGCGCCCGTCGGTGACCGTGCCCGTGGTGTACCGGGGCAGCGTGCCCGACGCCTTCAAGGACGACCGTGAGATCGTCGTGACCGGCCGCATGGAGAACGGCGTGTTCCAGGCCGACCGCGGCACGCTCATCACCCTGTGTCCCTCGAAGTTCATGCAGGAGCAGGCGGACAAGGGCAAGACGATGCCCGACGACATCCCCAAGGGGTCCTCGGGCACGTGACGCTCGTCGGTCGCGCAGCGCTCCTGCTGGCGTTCGCGGCCGCCCTCTATGCCGTGGGGGCAGCACTGTGGTCGCGGCGCAAGGGGCGCCGCGAGTTCCTCGCATCGGCCGAGCGCGGCGTGTGGGCCGTGTTCGCCACCACCACGACGGCCGTGGTGGTGATGTGGATCCTCCTGCTCTCCAACCGCTTCGACGTGGCGGATGTCGCCGGCTACTCCAACATCACGCTCGGGTGGCGCTACAAGATCACGGCCCTCTGGGGCAGCCAGGCGGGGTCGCTGCTGCTCTGGATGTGGTTCCTGTCCATCGCCGCCGTGCTCGTGGTGCTCACCAACCGCAAGCGCAACCGCGAGCTGATGCCGGTGGTGGTGGCGGTGCTCATGGGCATCGCGGTGTTCTTCACCAGCGTGCTGTCGTTCATCACCAGCCCCTTCGCCACCATCTCGCCGGTGCCGGCGGATGGGCGCGGCCTCAACCCCCTGCTCCAGAACCCCTACATGGAGAGCCACCCGCCGCTCCTCTACATCGGGTACGTGGGGCTGTCGATCCCGTTCGCCTTCGCCATCGCGGCCCTCGTGACCCGCAGGCTCGACTCCACGTGGATCACCTCGATCCGCCGCTGGACGATCCTCTCGTGGATGTTCCTGACCATCGGGATCATCCTGGGATCGCGGTGGGCGTACGAGGAGCTCGGCTGGGGCGGCTACTGGGCCTGGGACCCCGTGGAGAACGCGGCGCTCATGCCCTGGCTCGTGGCCACCGCCTTCCTGCACTCGGTGATGGTGCAGGAACGCCGCGGAATGCTGCGCATCTGGAACATGGTGCTGGTGATCCTCACGTTCACCCTGGCGCTCTTCGGCACGTTCCTCACGCGCTCGGGGATCCTCTCGTCGGTCCATGCCTTCGGCGAGAGCACCCTTGGGCCGTACTTCCTCGCGCTCATCATCGTGGTGCTCGCCGGGTCGTTCGTGCTGCTCATCAGCCGCCTCTCCCTGCTGCGCAGCGAGAACTCGCTCGAGAGCTACATCAGTCGCGAGGCGATCTTCCTCTACAACAACCTGCTGCTCGTGGGGCTGGCCTTCGCCGTGTTCTGGGGCACGATGTTCCCGGTGCTCACCGAGGCCGTGCAGGGGGAGAAGATCACCGTCGGCCAGGGCTTCTTCAACCAGGTGGCCGCACCCATCGGCCTCGCGTTGCTGTTCTTCACGGGGGTCGGGCCGCTCATCCCGTGGCGCAAGGCGTCGCCACGCGAATTGCGGCGCAGGTTCCTCTGGCCGCTCGTGGTGGCGGTCATCGCGGTGATCCCCGCCATCTACTTCGCGCAGGAGGGGGCCCACTGGTGGGCGGCCCTGGCCATCGTGCTGGGTGCCTTCACCGTCGCGTGCATCCTCGGCGAGTACTGGCGGGGCATCAAGGTGCGCCACCAGCTGGGCGGCATCTCATGGCCCGGCGCCGTGGGACAGCTGTTCAGCCGAAACCGCCGTCGCTACGGCGGATACATCGTGCACCTCGGCGTGGTGTCCATCATCGTGGCCATCGCATGCCAGGGGGCGTTCTCCACCCAGGGCGACCTGGCGCTGCGCACGGGCCAGACCGGCGAGGTGGCCGGCTACCAGTTCACCAACGACGGCGGCACGCGCACCCGCGATGACCACAAGATGAGCGTGGGCGTGGCGCTCGGGGTGTCGGAGGGCGGCAACCGGTTCGCCACCCTCAACCCGGGAGTGGACGTCTTCACGGCCCAGATGCAGCGCTCGAGCGAGGTCGCCGTCGACACCTCGCCGTTCCGCGACGTGTACGTGGTGCTCGTGGGCCTCACGCCCGACGGGCTCGCGCGCATCAGCGTGTTCATCAACCCGATGATGATGTGGATCTGGATCGGCGGGCTCGTGATGGTGCTCGGATCGATCATCGCCGTATGGCCGTCGCGTCGGCCGCGGGAGGCCGTGGTGCCCGCGGCGGCGGGGGCTGACGGCCGCGTGCCCGAGTAGCCTCGCCCGGCGATGGCCTACCTCATCATCGCGCTCATCAGCGTCCTGCTGGTCGCCCTGATCGCATGGCCGCTGCTCCGCGGCGCGCCGGGCGAGCAGCCCGTTGCCCAGGGGGACGACCTGCGCGCGGTGGAGGAGGAGCTGCAGAGGTCACTCGACGCGATCCGGGAGATCGAGATGGACCACCGCGCGGGCAACCTGTCGGATGAGGACTTCGCCGCCCTCGACCGCGAGGAGCGCGCCCGGGCCGTCGAGCTGATGCGGCGCCGTGACACGCTCACCGCGGGGAGCGCCGCATGAGGCGCCGCACGTCGCGCGGGCGCATCGTCGCGCTCGTGGCTGCCGTGGCGGTGGCCGTGCCGGTGCTCTCGGGCTGCAGCGCGCGGCTCTCGCAGTTCATCGACGTCGGTCCCGAGGGCGGCGGCACGCTCTCGCTTGAGCTCAGGCTCGACCCCGCGGCCCAGCAGGCCATCGACCTGCCCCGCCAGCTGCAGGAGGGCACCTTCGAGAAGTTCCTCGACGTGCGCAACGAGCGCTGGCGCGCACCGGGGGACGGCGCCCTGCCCTTTCAGCAGCGCACCGAGGCGAACGGCACGGTGGTGCTGCGGTCCGTGCGCACGTTGAAGGCCGGGACCTCGCAGTTGGACGACCTCGAGAGCGCGCTCGGGGTGCTCCGGCCGCTGCAGCCGATCCTCGCGGCCACCGGCAGGTACTGGGCGGCGCCCAACCCGGGTGACGCCCCGGCGCCACGCGGCGACGGCGAGTCGCCGGCCACGGGCAACGCGCCGGGCGGTGCCGCGCAAGCTGGAATCACGGGGCTGCCTGCGCGCGTGCCGTTGCAGAACCTGCTCGTGGATGAGTTCACGCCGCAGGGCAAGGACCGCGGCCGCAGCGTGTACGCCACCTTCTCCATTGCCTCACGTGGCGGGGTCGGCGACGTGCTCGACCCGCCGTGCAACGGCGGCAGCCGCAGGGTGGACTTCACGCGCGCCGACCGGGCGCTGCAGGGCGGGCTGCGCTTCGCCTACACCTGGGCGATGCCGTCGCGCATCTCGCTGTACTCCACCGGCGGCAGGCTCACCGGGGACCGCTACGTGGCGTCATGGGCGATGCCCTACGGCGAGTGCGATCGCATGGAGATCTCATCGGCGGGGTCCGAGGACGGACGGGTGGTGAACGGCATCATCCTCGGCGCGGCGGTGGTCTTCCTGGGCATCGTGTTCGCGCTGCGGGCCGTTTCGCGTCGCAGCCGCCGCCGCCGCGAGGGCGGCGAGGGCACGGCGTGAAAATGCCTGCATAGGGGCGAGAAACGCGGGAAATCTCAGGACTGCGCCCAGGGGAGAGGCTTCCTCGTTCGTACTGCAACAAATGGTTGCAATGTCCCGGCAAAACTCATAAAAGCGGAAAGTCAACGGACCGCTTGGGGTTGACTGCGCCGGGGGTGCCGCTAGGGTCAGTCGCGGCCAATGACCTCCGAGGGGCGTGTCCACCGGCACCGAGCCGGACCCGGATGCGACCTACAGCCACGGAACACCCCCGATCACGGGGCCGCGGCGGAAAGGGAGCCAGGATCATCGACCGCACCGGCAACACCCCGCGCGACCTCACGCGGCCGCTTCGCAAGGCGGCCGGGATCATCGCGGTACTCGCGCTGGGGCTCACGGCCCCGGCGCTTGCGGCCTCCCCGATGCCCGAGCAGCTGCCGGGCAGCGGTCAGAGTGTTGCTCCCGAGGGGTCGGGCCTGCCGGGCCAGCCCGTGGCTCCCGCCCCCGCGCCGGTGCCGGCTGCTGCTCCCGCCGCGCCGGCCACCCCGCCCGCCGACGCCCTGCGTCCGGGAACGCGTGGCAGCGACGTCAAGGCGCTGCAGCGCAAGCTGCGCGTGCGCGGCATCAAGGTTCCGGTCGACGGCAACTACGGCGCCCGTACCCGCGCCGGCGTACGCATCCTGCAGCGCAAGCTGAAGATGAAGGCCACGGGCATCGCCGACGCTGCGCTGCTCGCCAAGCTCGGCCTGAAGATCCGCGCCGTGGCCAGCGACCCGGCCACCCTCGCGGCGCCCACCCCGGCGACGGCGCGCTACCTCAAGGTGTTCCCGGTCGTGGGCGAGTACTCCTACTCGGACGACTTCGGCGACCCGCGAGGCCAGGGCGCCCACCAGGGCAACGACATCATCGGCACGATCGGCATGCAGCTCGTGAGCTGCGTCGACGGCACGATCTCGCGCCTCACCCGCGAGGAGACCGGGCTGGGTGGCATCTGGATCTGGATCGTCGACGGCCGGGGCAACGAGTACTACTACGCGCACATGGCGTCGATCTCGCCGGAGCTCAAGGCCGGGTCCAAGGTGACCGCCGGCCAGTTCGTGGGCACCATGGGCATGACGGGCGACGCCCGCGGCACCATTCCGCACCTGCACTTCGAGATCCGGCCGAACGGCGGGGGGTCGATCAACCCCTTCACCGAGCTTCGCGCGGTCGATCCCAAGCGCAAGTAACGAACTCGCAACACCGTAGGGGTCGCGCAGCGTAGGACTGCGCCCCTGGCCGTCGAATCCGCATCCCCGTGACGCGGATTCCCAGATATGCGGCCGTGGCGGCCCTCATCGCCGCCGGCGCGGTGGCCATGCCCGGCGCACTGAACGGCACCGGCATCACCGAGCGCAAGCAGGCCGTGGACCAGCGGCTCTACAGCGCCGAGGCACGGCTGCTGGCCGTGATCAACCGCCAGGTGGTGCTCACATCCGACGTCGCCACCATCAGCGCCCGGCTTCGCGACGTGAACCGGCGCCTCAAGCCGCTGGCCGCGCGGCGGGACGCCGCCGTAGCCGCACACCGCATGGCGCTCGGCACGCTCGCGCAGGTGAACCGCGACCTATCGTTCCAGCGCAGCCAGCTCGAGATCGCCACCGGGCGGCTGAAGCTGCAGCGCCAGGCGCTCGTGGAGCGCCTGCGCGAGATCTACCGCACCGAGGATGACGACCCCCTCCTGGGGCTGCTGCAGAACGGCAGCCTCGCCGAGCTCGCGGGCGCGCGGTCGAGCGTGGAGCGCGCCACCGATCGCGACCGCGACATGATCTCGGCGGTTGCGCGCTACCGGAACCTCACGCGTGCCACGGCAGCCCGCATCGCCGTGCTGCAGGAGCGCGCGGCCGCGGCAGAGGACCGCGCCGCCGAGCGGGCGAGCGCGGCGAAGGCCGCGGCCCACGAGCTCGACGTGGAGCAGCGCGTGCTTCGGCGCACCAAGAAGGTGCGCGCACGCATGCTCGCGGCGATCCGCGTGGACCGCGACCACATCGAGGACGACACCAAGGCGCTGCGCGAGCAGTCGTTCGCGCTCGCGCGTCGCATCGCCGAGATCCAGGGCGTGCCCTACGCCGAGCCATCGGACATCACGCCGTCGTCCGCCGGCTTCACGTGGCCCACCTCCGGCGAGCTGACATCCGGCTTCGGCCCGCGCTGGGGGCGCATGCACCAGGGCATCGACATCGCGGCGCCCACCGGGCGGCCCATCACGGCGGCGAAGTCGGGCAAGGTCATCGTGGCCGGTCCCTCCGGCGGGTACGGCAACCTGGTGGTCATCGACCACGGGGGCGGCCTCTCCACGGCCTACGCCCACCAGAGCCGCATCGCCGTGGGCGTGGGCGACCCCGTGACGCAGGGCGGCGTGATCGGCTACGTCGGCAGCACGGGGCACTCCACCGGGCCCCACCTGCACTTCGAGGTGCGGGTGAACGGCGCGGCACAGAACCCGCTGCCCTACCTGTAGCCCACCACCGGTGACGGGCCCGCAGCGCTCGCGGTGACTGTCACCGGTGGTGGGGGGCTGTCTACACTCCGGCCGTCCGCTGACACGACATGAAGGACGTCGCGCGTTGTCCCAGATGCAGCCCGCCCCGCAGACCGCCCAGTACCTGGCCCAGCCCCACGAGGTGCACCGCGTGGTGCTCCTGTACTCGGGCGGCCTCGACACGTCGGTGATGCTCAAGTGGATCCAGGACGAGTACGACGCCGAGGTGGTGGCGCTCTGCATCAACCTGGGCCAGCCCGAGGACGACTTCACGGAGATCCTCGAGAAGGCCGTCGACCTCGGCGCGGTGGAGAGCCTGGTCATCGATGCTCGCGAGGAGTTCGCGCGCGACTACGTGGCGCCGGCGATCAAGGCGAATGCGCGCTATCAGGGCGGCTACCCGCTGTTCACCTCGCTCGGCCGTCCGCTCATCGCGAAGCTGGCCGTGCAGGAGGCCCGCCGCCACGGCTGCGACACCATCGCGCACGGCTGCACCGGCAAGGGCAACGACCAGGTGCGCATCGAGGCCACCATCGCCACGCTCGCACCCGAGCTCAAGATCATCGCGCCCGTGCGCGAGTGGCAGATGGGCCGGGACGAGGAGATCGCCTATGCGCAGGAGCACGGCATCCCGGTGTCGTCGAGCGTGGAGCGCCCCTACTCGATCGACGACAACCTCTGGGGTCGCTCGAGCGAGGGCGGGATCATCGAGGACCTCACCGCGGCGATCCCCGACGACGTCTTCCAGCTCGTCACCCCGCCCACGAAGGCGCCCGACGTGCCCGAGGACATCATCATCTCATTCCGGGACGGCCTCCCGGTGAGCCTCAACGAGGTCGAGATGCCGCTGCACGAGATCATCCCCGCAATCGCGGAGCACGCCTGCCGCAACGGCGTGGGCATCATGGACCACATCGAGGACCGCGTGGTGGGCCTCAAGGTGCGCGACGTCTACGAGGTGCCGGCGGCCACGGTGATCCTCGAGGCCCACAAGGAGCTCGAGAAGCTCGTGTGCACCGGCCGCCAGAACGCGCTGAAGCCGAACCTGGACCTGCTCTGGGCGCAGCTGGCCTACGAGGGCCTCTGGTACGAGCCGCTGATGAAGGACCTCAACGCCTTCATGGACCACGTGAACCGCAAGGTGGAGGGCACCGTGACGGTGCGCCTCTACAAGGGATCCGCCACGGTCATCACGCGCGACTCCCCGCTCGCTCTCTACGACCGCACCCTCGCCACGTTCGACGCCGACCCGAGCTTCTCGCAGAACGCCAGCCCGGGCTTCATCGAGCTCTTCAGCCTGCAGAGCCGCATGGCCCACCAGATCGAAGAGGCGCGCGACCTGGGCTAGCCCCGGTTACGTGCCTGGCACCGGGGTCGGGGCGTCGGGCGGGCGCGGTAGGTTTGCGGGGTGAGCAGCAGCACGCCATTCGCGCACCTGCACGTGCACTCGGATTACTCGATCCTCGATGGCGCGTGCAAGATCCCGCGGCTGCTCGACCGGGTGGAGGAACTTGGGCAGAGCGCCGTGGCGCTCACCGACCACGGGGTGATGAGCGGCGCGGTGGAGCTCTACCGCGAGGCGAGCAAGAGGGGCATCACGCCCATTGTCGGGCTCGAGGCCTACGTGGTGCCGGATCACCGCGAGCGTCCCGGCCGCGAGCGGCGCAACCACCTCACGCTGCTCGCCGAGAACACCGAGGGGTACTACAACCTCATCCGCCTCTGCTCGGCCGGGTACCTCGACGGCTACCACCGCCGGCCGCGCATCGACCACGAGCTCATGGCCCGCCACGCCGACGGCATCATCGTGCTCTCGGGCTGCCTGTCGGGGACCATTTGCTCGCGCCTCGCCGACGAGGACCTCACGGGCGCCCGCGAGGAGCTCGACACCCTCTGCCAGATCTTCGGACCCGAGGACGTCTACCTCGAGCTCCAGGACTCCGGCATCGCCTCGCAGAAGCGCATCAATCAGCACCTCGCCACGCTGGCCAAGGAGACCGGCCGAACCCTCGTGGCCACGGGCGACGTGCACTACGTGTGCCACCAGGACGCCGAGAGCCACGAGGCCCTGCTGGCCATCCAGACGCGCGACGTGCTGTCGAACCCGAACCGCTTCAAGTTCGACACGCAGGAGTTCTTCATCAAGAGCGCCGACGAGATGCTGCAGGCGCTGCCGGACTTCCCCGATTCGATCCCGGCCACGATCGAGGTGGCCGATCGCTGCTCGGGCCTCGAGCTCCCGCTCGGAGATATCAAGCTGCCGGTGTTCCCGGTGCCCTCCGGCGAGACCGACGACGCCTACCTCGAGGCGCTCTGCCGCGAGGGCCTCGACCGACGCTACGGCGCCGGGCAGTGGCCGGCCGAGGCCGAGGACCGCCTGCGCTTCGAGCTCAACACGATCCAGGAGATGGGCTTCTCGTCGTACTTCCTGATCGTGTGGGACTACATCAAGTGGGCGCGCGACAACGGCGTGGCGGTGG
>SXZC01000002.1 GCA_005788075.1 Actinomycetota bacterium | reverse complement strand
GGTCGACCGTGTGCGAACCGATGTCCATGCCGGCGGCGCTCAGCCGGCGGATCTGCTGCGCCGTGAGGAACGCGCGCTCGCCGATGCGGCTCGAGATGATGAAGAAGGTTCCCGGCCATCCCAGGGGCTCGAGCACCGGCAGGACATCCTTCACGGCGTCCACGTAGCCGTCGTCGAACGTGAGCACCACGGGCTTCTTCGGCAGGGCGGCGCCATCCTCGATGGCCCGGAAGAGCTCCGCCTGGCTGATGGCCGTGTATCCATTGCGCTTGAGCCAGGCCATCTGCTCGCGGAACTGCGCCGGGGTGACCGTGAGGTTGTACGAGGTGGCGTTCGTGGCCGTCGACATCGGCGCGACCCGGTGGTACATGAGCACCGGCACGGTCACCTTCTGCCGCGCCGGATTGCCCGAGGCCGCGAGGCCGAAGTCGCGCTCGTGGGCGGCACGCGGGCTCTTGACGTCCTCTGCCGCCGTGGTGGTGGCGGCCGTGCCGGCGGTGGCCGTGGTCGCGTCAGCCGCGGTGCTGGTGGCGCCCGACGCCACACCGGAATCCGCGGGTGCGGGTTCGGCCTGCGCCACCTCGGTGCCGGACGATCCCCCGCGCAGGCTCCAGCCGGGGTTGACCGCCCAGGCCACCGCCAGCACGGCGGCCACCGTGATCACCGACCAGTAGGCCACGTTACGCCGGCGCCTGGCGGCCCGCGCGCGGGCCTGCTCGCGCCGCCTCGCCGATCGGTCGTCCTGGGGAGGGCCGTCCATCGCGGTGGCAGCCTAGTGCGACCTCAGGCGTCCACGATGGCGCGCAGGCGCGCGATGACCTCCAGCGGCTCAGGCGTGGCGGCCGACACCACCACGGTGGTCACCCCGGCATCGGCGAGGGCATCGATGCGCGCGGCCACCTGATCGGGGGCGCCCACCAGCGCCAGCGAATCGATCATCGCCTGGGTCACCTCCGCCTCGGCGTCGCGCGGGCGGCCGCCGAGCGCGGCATCGGCGATGGCCGCGCACTCGGCCGCGAACCCCATCGCGGACACCGCATCGCGGTAGAAGTTGCGCTCGCGCGAACCCATCGACCCCACGTAGAAGGCGATCTCGCGGCGCGCTGCCGCCCGCGCGGCCTCGGCGCCCTCGCCATCGCCTACCCAGCACACCGCCGAAGCCATGATGCCCATGGGCCCGAGCGCGGCATCGCGGCGCTCCGCCCCCCGGGCGAGGGCGTCCGCCCACGGCCCGCGTATGGCCTCGGGCGTGGCGAACAACGGCCACCATCCGTCTGCGAGCTCGGCGGCCAGGCGCACCCCGCCGGGCGCCAGCGCGGCCACCACGATGGGCACGCGCTCGCGCTCGGGACGCGTGATCATGCGGAGCGGCCTGCCCATGCCGGTGCCCTCGCCCGGCGGCAGCGGAATGGGCCGCGGGCCATCGACCTCGAGCACCTCCCGCTGCCATGCCATGCGGCACGCCGTGATGGCCTCGCGCAGCTCGCCCAGCGGGCGGTCGAACGCGACGCCATGCCAGCCCTCCACCACCTGCGGGCCCGATGTGCCGAGGCCGCCGATGGCGCGGCCGCCCGAGAGCGCATCGGCTCCCGCGATGGTCTGGGCGATGAGCGCCGGGCTGCGCGAATACACGGGCAGCACGGCGCCGATGGAAATGCGCTCCGTGCGGGCGGCGATGGCACCCATGAGCGAGGGGGCGTCGAAGCCCCAGGTCTCAGGAATCCACGCCTCATCCGCCCCTGCCGCCTCGGCACGCGCCACGAGGTCGAGCGATGCGCGCGGATGCGCCATGTGGTCGAGTGAAAGCCCGATTCGCACCGGGCGATCGTACGCGGCGCCACCGCTGCCGATGGCATCGCGGCGATGCTTGACCCGATCCCAATATCCGCGCTGGACATGCGTCCGTATGCGCGTCTACATTCGATCCGTTTCATCTCTCGGGCGGATGCCTTGGCTCGCCCGCCTGTCCACGCGACGATCGGCGATTAACTGAGCACCGCAGCAGAGCAGGCCAGCACGGCGCGGGCGCGATCGCTCGCGGCCCTCCGGGCCATGATGAGCGCGCGCTGGATCGATGCGGTCGAAGAGGAGCTCGTGCAGCGCGGGGAGGCCTTCTTCCAGCTTGGCGGCGCGGGGCACGAGGCATCGGCGGTGCTCGCCGACCACCTGGGCCCGCAGGACTGGCTGCAGCCGCACTACCGATCGCGCGCGCTGCTGGTGCGGCGCGGCATCGAACCCGAGCGGTTCTTCGACGGCCTGCTCTCCACCGCCCGATCCGACTCCGCCGGACGGCAGATGCCCGCATTCCTGCACGACCCCGAGCTTCACGTGCTCCCCATGACCGTGCCGACCGGCAACGGGCTGCTGCACGCCGTGGGCGTTGCACGCGAGGTGGCGCACCACCCCGACCGCCCCATCGTGATGGCAGGCGTGGGCGATGGCACCACCCAGCAGGGCGAGGTGATGGAGGCCATCGCCGAGGCCGCGCGCGAGGGCCTTCCCGTGCTGTTCTGGATCGAGGACAACGGCTACGCGATCTCCACTCACACGAGCGGCCGCACGATCTACGACACGGTCACCGGGCCCGCGAGCGAGTTCCTCGGTGCGCCGATCGTGCGCGCGGACGGACGCGACCCGATGTCGCTGGACATCGTGGCGGCGCGGGCCGTGCAGGACGTCCGCGAGGCCCGGCGCCCCGTGGTGCTCGTGGCCCAGGTGGAGCGCCTCACGCATCACACCAACGCCGATGACGAGTCGGTGTACCGCACCGACGCCGAGCGGGCGGCCGCGCGAGCAGGCGACCCCATCGCGGCGCTCCGCGACAACCTGATCGCCGAGGGCGTGCCGGCCGACGACCTGGTGGCCCTCGACCGCGAGGTGGAGGCCGAGGTGCGCGCGGCTGCCGCCCGCGCCATCGCCGCGGACGACCCCGTGGCATCGCGGCGGGCCATCCGCCCGGTATCCACCGACGTGATCGCACGCGCCAGCGCGCCCGCCGACCCGGCCGACGGACCCCCGCGCACCATGCTCGAGGCCATGCGCGACGTGCTGGCGCGACGCCTGGAGGCCGACGAGCGGGTATCGCTCACGGGCCAGGACATCGAGGACCCCAAGGGCGACGTGTTCGGCCTCACGCGAGGCCTGTCGACCGCCCACCCCGGGCGGGTCACCAATGCGCCGCTCAGCGAGTCGACCATCGTCGGCACCGCGATCGGCCGCGCCCTCGCCGGAGGGCGCCCGGTGGCGATGGTGCAGTTCGCCGACTTCCTCCCGCTCGCCTACAACCAGATCGCGTCGGAGCTGGCCACCATCTACTGGCGCACGGCCGGCGCATGGTCGGCCCCCGTGGTGATCCTCGCGCCGTGCGGCGCGTACCGGCCTGGCCTCGGCCCCTTCCACGCCCAGACCATGGAGGCCACCTTCGCCCACATCCCCGGGCTCGACGTGGCCATGCCCAGCACCGCCGAGGATGCCGCGGGCATGCTCGAGGCCGCCCTCGACGGCGATCGGCCCACGCTCATCCTGTACCCGAAGACCTGCCTCAACGACCCGCTGCGCGCATCGCGCGTGCAGGGGGCGCACCGGCCCGTGGTGCCCGGCCACGCCGCGGTGCGCCACCGCGGCGATGACGTCACGATCGTGGCGTGGGGCTCCACCGCCCCCATCGCCGAGCGCGCGGCCGCGGTGCTCGATGCCGCGGGCGTGGGCGTGGACCTCATCGACCTGCGCGGCATCGCCCC
>SXZC01000094.1 GCA_005788075.1 Actinomycetota bacterium | reverse complement strand
TGGCGAAGTCGCTGCTGGCCTGGCAGATCTTCGCGGCGGCGCTCGCGGGATGATCGGCTGGCTCACCGCGAGCGAGGCCGATCCCGAGGCCTATCGCATGCCGGTGATCGTGGCTGCGCTGTTCGTGCTGATCCCGGCGGCTATGGTGCCGGTGATGGGCTTCGGGGCGATCGCCACTGGATCGCACGGCGCTGGCTGGGCGCTGATCGCGGGCACCTTCGCCGCGCTCGGCGCCATCGGCACCGCGGCCATCGTGGTGGCCATCCCTGCCGCGGCCACGCGAATGCGCCCCCCGGTTCCCGCGCTCCTCGTGGCGGGTGGCACCACCCTGGCCCTGATCGCGGGCATCCTGCTGGTGCCCGTGCTCATGGCCGCGATGGCGAACTGAGAAACCCCACGAAACCTCCGGGGTTCGGGGCGTTCGTCACCCCCGGGGGTCCCGCGCATTGCCCCGGGGAGGGGCCATGGCTAGCATCCCCGCGGCAAATGGACCGGCACGTCCGCGGTGTCCCGAATCCTCCAGGGGCCTGCCGATCCGCCATCCGGGCGACGCGCGTCCCGGGTGCAATCTCTATGGAGGCACGTTGTCCGCACGGAATTCCGTCGTAGTCCGCCTTGCAGGTGAGTCCGGCGAGGGCGTCATCTCCTGCGGGGACATCCTCACGCAGGCCGCCGCCCGCGGCGGGTACTACACCCAGACGTTCCGCACGTTCCCCGCCGAGATCAAGGGCGGCCCGTGCATGTACCAGTTCCGCCTGAGCGATGAGCCCATCTGGAGCCATGGCCAGGACGTCGACCTGCTGGTGTGCTTCAACCAGGAGGCCTGGGACCTCAACTGGGACTCCCTGGGCCCCGAGGGCGTGATCCTCTACGACTCGGTCGAGGTGACGATCCCCGACGAGTACCTCGACCGCGCCCGCCCCGTGCGCATGGACGAGCTCGCCAAGGAGATCGGCGGCTCCACCCGCGCGAAGAACATGGTGGCCGCCGGCGCCATCACGGCCGTGATCGACTTCGACACCACGCCCATCGAGGAGCTGGTGCTGCGTCGCTACGCCCACAAGGAGGGCGTCGCCGACGCCAACATCGCCGCGCTGCACGCCGGCGCCGAGGAGTCGGCCGACCTCAAGGGCCGTTACCCGCTGGTGCCGCCGGTGGAGGTCGAGGAAGACCGCATGCTCATCTCGGGCAACCAGGCCATCGCCGTGGGGGCCGTGGCCGCGGGCGTGAACTACTTCGCCGGCTACCCGATCACCCCGGCATCGGACATCCTCGAGTGGCTGTCGGTGCGCCTGCCCCAGGTGGGTGGCCTCACGATCCAGTGCGAGGACGAGATCGCCTCGCTGGCCTCGGTGGTGGGCGCCTCGTACACCGGCGCCAAGGCCATGACGGCCACCTCGGGCCCGGGCATCTCGCTCATGAACGAGCTCATCGGCTACGCCGGCACGGCGGAGATCCCGGTGGTCATCGTGGACGCCCAGCGCGGCGGCCCGTCCACCGGCCTCCCCACCAAGACCGAGCAGAGCGACCTCAACCAGGCGCTCTACGGCAGCCACGGCGAGGCCCCGCGCGTGGTGATCGCGCCGGTCTCGGTGGAGGACTGCTTCTACTCGATCGTGGACGCCTTCAACTACGCCGAGGAGTTCCAGGTTCCGGTGCTGCTGCTCACCGACCAGGGCCTGGCCACCCGCCTCGAGGTGATCCACCGCCCCGACCCGGAGAAGCTCAACATCGTGCAGCGCAAGACCTCGGCCGGCATCGCCCGCGAGGACTACAAGCGCTACGAGTACACCGAGAGCGGCGTGTCGCCCATGGGCCTGCCCGGCGAGCCCAACGGCATGTACGTGGCCACGGGCATCGAGCACGACGAGTACGGCCACCCGGGCTACACGCCGGAGATCCACCTCGGCATGCAGAACAAGCGCCTCGGCAAGCTGGAGCCCATCCGCGAGACCTCGCGCGTGGCCACCCACGGTGAGGCCCAGCCGGAGGACATCGCGTTCATCGGCTTCGGATCCACCTTCGGCCCGGTGCGCGAGGCGGTCGACCGCCTCGCCGAGCAGGGCCTGTCGGTCGGGGCCTTCTACCCGCGCGTGCTGGGGCCGTTCCCGGCCAGCCGCGTGGAGGCCTTCGTCGCCAACGCAAAGCGAATCATCGTGCCCGAGGTGAACTACACCGGGCAGCTCGCCCGCCTCATCAAGGCCGAGACGAACATCAACGAGCTGGAGAGCGTCGCGAAGTGCGACGGGCTCCCGTTCACCGCAGAGGCCATCATCGACCTCGCTGCCCAGGAGGTAGCCGCATGAGCACCAGGAAGCCCAACGACTACAAGTCGGAGCTCAAGCCCATCTGGTGCCCCGGATGTGGTGACTTCGGCGTGCTGGCGTCGCTCTACCGCTCCATGGCCGACATGGACCTCGACCCCGCCAAGACCGTCATCGTGTCCGGCATCGGCTGCTCGAGCCGCCTGCCGCACTTCGCCAGCACCTACGGCGTGCACACCCTGCACGGCCGTCCGCTGCCGGTGGCCATGGGCGTCAAGCTGGCCAACCCCGACCTCACGGTCATCGCGGTGGGTGGCGACGGCGATGGCTTCGCCATCGGGGCCGGGCACTTCCCGCACGCCTCGCGCCGCAACATCGACGTCACCTACCTCGTGATGGACAACGAGATCTACGGCCTCACCAAGGGCCAGGCCTCGCCGACGTCCCTCTTCGAGCAGAAGGCGCCGTCCACGCCCTTCGGCAACCCCGAGGACCCGCTCAACCCGCTGGCCCTGGCCATCGCGGCCGGTGCCTCGTTCGTGGCCCGCGGCGCGTCGTTCAACACGAAGGCCCTCACCGAGCTCATCACCCAGGCGGTGGAGCACAAGGGCTTCTCGTACATCGACGCCATGTCGCCGTGCACCACGTTCAACAACACGCAGGAGTCGTGGAAGGACGCCGTCACCGACGTCGCCCCCGACCACGACCCCACCGACCGCGTGAAGGCCTTCGACCTGGCCCTTCGCGGCGGGTTCTCGCTGGGCATCCTGTACCGCCAGGAGCGCACCACGCAGACCGAGCGCTACAAGGCGATCCTCGAGCAGGCCAAGCCGAGCGACGTCAACGTGATGCTCGACGGCTTCAACGCCCGCAAGGGCGCCGCCATCGGCAAGCCCGCCTAGGACGCAGCCGCCAGCACCTGATGTGCCCTCGGGCCCGCTTCGGCGGGCCCGAGGTGTTTCACGGCGCCGTGCGATCCCCCCGGCCAATCGCCTCGCACGCATCGAGCAGCGCGGCTGCACCCAGCTCGAATGCGGCATCGTTGACCTCGGCGATCTGGCCGATTTCGCGCGAGTACTCATCGGCAACGGGGTGGCCCACCATGCGCCGGCCGCGCTGGCGGCGCTCGTGCGACTCCGGATAGTTGGCGTAGTCGTAGGCGTTGGTGCCCACCGAGAAGGTCTCGAGCGTCTGGTAGCAGACCATGAGGTCGCGTCCGCGAAGGCCCATCTGCTCGAGGGAGCGGAAGGCCACCCGCACCATGCCGGCGGTGGCCTGCTCGTCCTGCTCCGTCAGGTTCAGCAGTGCCATGTTGGGGTGGGC
>SXZC01000093.1 GCA_005788075.1 Actinomycetota bacterium | reverse complement strand
GGGCGACACGCCCGCGGCGGACACCACCACCGAGTGGCCCCCACGGGTGGTGAGCACCGCCACGCGCCCTCCTGACTCGAACTGCGCCGTGCCCGGCCCGCGCACGGGCACGGACGTGGCGCCGGGCGGCACCGGCACCGGCGCGCCATCGATGACCGACCAGGCGAGGCGCCGGCCTGCGCGGGCGTACACCACCGTGCGCACCTCCCGGCCATCCACAACGTCGTCGCGACGGCCCACGGGCTGCCAGCCCAGGCGGAACGCCAGATCCGGGAAGGCCACGCCGAACGCCGAGGCCAGCGGCCTCCCCCCGGGCGTGGTGGGCGGCGCTCCCGCCTCGGGGGGCTGCGCCTGGGCGCTCACCACGTCGGTGGCAACCTGCGCGGGTGCCCCCGTGATGGACCCGACCGCCACCGCCACGCCCACCGCGAGCACCGTGATGCCGAGGCCGATGCCCAGTCCCCGCGGAGGTGCATCGTCGCGCTCGGTACGGACGGTCGTCCCGCTCTGCGCGGGCGCATGCGGGTCTACCATCGTGGCGTGACCACCCATTCCGAGACCGCGCCGCCCACGGGTGGCCTGCGGCGCGCCTGGGCCGGGCTCACCTCACCACGAGGGGTGCGCTGGATCACCGGCATCGCGATGGCGCTGCTCTGGGTGATCATCCCGAGCGGGGGCATCGTGAGGCTCACGGATTCGGGCCTCGGCTGCACGGACTGGCCGCTCTGCGAGAACACCAGCGTGATCCCCGCCATGGATGCCAATGCGTGGATCGAGTACACGAACCGCATGCTGTCAGGGGTGGTGATGGCGTTCGCCGTGCTGGCGGCCATCGTGGTGATGCTCTCGCGCGCCACCTCGGGCGGCACGCGCGCCGCTGCGATCGTGGCGGCGGTCGCCACCGTGGCGCAGGTGCCCCTCGGCGCGGTGACGGTGGTGTTCGAGCTGCACCCGCTGCTCGTGGGATCGCACTTCCTGCTGTCGCTGGTCGCGCTCGGCGCGGGCGTGATCGCCTTCCTCGGGGCCGATGACGTGGTGCGGGGAGTACGCCGCGCGGTCACAGCGGCATCCGGCTGGCTCGCATTCCTGGGCGTGGCCGCGCTGGCCACCACCCTCACCACGGGCGTGCTCACGACGGCGGCGGGACCGCACTCGGGCGACCCCGACGTGACGCACCGCATCGGCAGCATCGATGCCGCGGCGTACTGGCACGTGCGCGCCGTGATCGTGCTCGGGGTCGTGGGCCTCATCATCGCCATCGTGGCGCGCCGGCGACGCGACGACCGGGGCTTCATGGTGCCCGCCCTGCTGTTCATCCCGCTGTTCATCATCCAGGTGATCATCGGCGAGGTGCAGTGGCGCACGCAGCTGCCCTGGGAGGTCGTGGTCTTCCATGTGGGCGTGGCCGGCCTGGTGTGGGGCGTCGGCATCGCGGCCCTCTGGCGCCTGGCGCGCTCGATCACGGGGAAATCCGCCCCCGCCTAGCGCCGGCGGCCGCCAGAGGCGGCCTCCTGGCAGGCGACGCACCGCTCGGCGTCGGGGACGATCTCGAGGCGGGCCTCGGGGATGGCCCCACCGCAGTCGATGCAGATGCCGTACTCACCGCGCTGGGCGGCCTCGGCGAGGCGCAGCAGCCGCTCCTCCTCCTCCTTGAGCCGCAACTGCGCCTGCAGCTGGCGCTCGCGGGCCTCGGCATCGGTCGCGGCCTCCGCGGGGTGGTGGTGGGCGTCGCTGGCCTCGCTGCCGTCGGCGGCGAGGTCAAGGGCCTCGGCGCGCTCATGTGCCTCGCGTGCGAGGCGCGCCAGCCGTTCCGCCTGATCCTCCCCCTTCGGCATGGCCTGACTCTAGCGCCGACGCCCCGCGCCCCCGCGGCACCCGCGATGGTTGTAGGGTGAGCGCAGTGAGTGCACCGGCAGTGGAGACCCGCGACCTCGTGCGCGAGTTCAAGGGCGGGATCCGCGCCGTGGACGGCGTGAGCCTCGTCGTGGAGTCCGGCGGCATATTCGGCTTCCTCGGGCCCAACGGGGCGGGCAAGAGCACCACGGTGCGCATGCTCACCACCCTGCTGCGCCCCACGAGCGGCACGGCGATGGTGGCCGGGCATGACGTGATGGCCGACCCCGGCGCCGTGCGACGGCGCATCGGCGTGGCCCTGCAGGACGCCGCCATCGACCCGTACATGACCGGGCGCGAGCTGCTGCGGCTGCAGGGGGTGCTGCACGGGCTCCCACGCGCCGAATGCCGTGCCCGGGCAGAAGACCTGCTCGCGCGCGTGGGGCTGGAGGACGCCGCCGACCGGCGCGTGGGCACCTATTCCGGGGGACTGCGGCGCCGCCTCGACCTGGCGCTCTCGCTCGTGCACGAGCCGGGGGTGCTCTTCCTCGCCGAGCCCACCACGGGGCTCGACCCCACATCGCGCGTGGCGCTCTGGGAGGAGGTGCGGCGCCTCAACGCCGAGCACGGCACCACGATCTTCCTCACCACGCAGTACCTCGAGGAGGCCGACCAGCTGGCCGATCGCGTGGCGATCATCGACGGCGGGCGCATCGTGGCCGATGGGGCACCCGCGGCGCTGAAGGCCGAGATCGGCGAGCCCCTCCTCACGGTGACCGCCGGGGAGGGCTCCACCCCCGAGGACATCGCGGGCGTGCTCTCCCGGTTCGGACCCATCGTGCCGGGCTCGGCGGAGGGCGGCGCCGGCGTACGGCTGCCCGGTGGGTCGTCGGCGATGGCCGACGCAGTGCGGGCGCTCGACGACGCCGGGGTGCGCTTTCAGTCGATCGACCTCGCCGAGCCCTCCCTCGACGACGTCTTCCTCAAATGCACGGGCCGGCACCTGGAGGGCGCCGGCGACGAGGTGCCCTCCGCATGACGGCCGCGGCCCCGGCGCTGCGTCAGACCGCCGCCCTCGCGTGGCGGTCCATCATCACCACCATCCGGCTGCCGCAGGCATGGTTCCCGGCCCTGTTCTTCCCCCTCGTGCTCATGGCCATCTTCACGGCGTCCTTCGGCGGCGCCCCGGGGGCCGTGCCGGGCTTCCCCCCGGTACGCGGTTTCCTCGACTTCGCGGTGTGCGGCGCCATCGTGCAGGGGGTGCTGATCGGCGGCACGTCCGCGGGCGCGGCATTCGCCACCGACATGGAGGGCGGGTTCTTCGACCGCCTCGTGGCGTCCCCGATCTCGCGCGTGGCGATCCTCACCGGCCGCCTGGGGGCGTCGATGGCGCTCGGGCTGTTCCAGGCGGTGCTGTTCATCGCCATCGCATGGGTGTTCGGCGCGCGGGTGGACGGCGGAATAACGGGCTTCCTCATCGTGCTGCTCATCGCCGTGATCTTCGCCGCGGCGGTGGGCGGGCTCGGGGTGTACCTGGCGCTTCGCACAGGGTCGGGGGAGGCCGTGCAGGGGATGTTCCCCCTGTTCTTCGCGCTGCTGTTCTTCTCGTCTGCCTTCTTCCCCATTGAGACCATGACCGGCTGGTACGCGGCCGTGGCCCGGGTCAACCCCATCAGCTGGCTCGTGGAGTCGATGCGCCTGGAGATCATCGGCGGGGCAACCATGGGCACCACGCTCGCGGGCATCGGCACGGCCCTGGCGCTTGCCGCCATCACCATCGGGGCGTCAGCCCTCGCGCTCAGGCGAAGGCTGAGGGTGGCCGCATGAGGACCGCCCGATGAGGGTGCTGAGCGTGAGCCTGGGCCTTGCCGGGCGCAACCTGCTGCTCGTGCGGCGGGTGCCGTCGGTGTTCATCCCGTCGCTCGTGATGCCGCTGTTCATCCTCATCGCCACCGCCGGCGCGTTCCACGGCATCGGGGCGCTGCCGCAGTTCGAGGGGCAGTCCTACCTGGCGTTCACGATCCCCATGGCGGCCACGATGGGCGCCGGGTTCGCCGGCATCAACTCCGGCATGACCCTTGCGCGCGACCTCGAGGGCGGCTTCTTCGATCGCCTGCAGTCGAGCCCCGCGCCACGCCTGGCGCTGGTGCTCGGGCCCATGCTGGCGGCCCAGGCGCGGAGCATCCTGACAACGGTTGTGGTGTTCATCGCCGGGATGATCGGTGGCGTGATGCTCCCCGGCGTGGGCCCCACGCTCCTCATCTTCGCCTTCGCGCTGGTGTTCGCCGCCGCCGCGTCGTTCTGGGCCATCGGCGTGGCGCTCCGCAGCCGCACCGTGCAGGCCGCCCCCATCATGCAGCTGGTGGTGTTCCTGTCGGTGTTCATGTCGGTTGCGTACGTGCCGCTGGACGCCATGAACGGCTGGCTCGGCGCGATCGCCCGGTACAACCCGGTCACGTACATCCTCAACGCCCAGCGCAGCGCCGAGCTGACCGGCACCGTCATCTGGGCAGAGACCTGGCCCGGGATCGTCTCGGCCGCCGCACTGCTGCTGGTGCTGGGGGCCTTCGCCCTGATCCCGCTTCGACACCTGGAGAACCGATGAGCATCGCGCGCACGCCCATTGACGCCGGCCTCGACGCCTGGCTGGAGTCGGTCACGCCCATCCCCGAGCCGATCCGCCGACTGCATGCCGACATGGCCGGCCACGAGCTCGAGAACATGATGACCCACCCCGAGCTCGGGGCGCTGCTCGCCGTGCTGGTGCGGGCCACGGGCGGCCACCACGTGCTCGAGATCGGCACGTTCGTGGGCACCTCGGCGCTCTGGATGGCGCCGTCCCTGGCTCCCGACGGCCACATCGACTGCCTCGACATCAACCAGGATCACGCCGACCGCGCGGCAGACGTGCTGCGGGAAGCCGGGTACCACGACGAGGTGACGATCCACGTGGCCCCGGCGCTCGACACCCTGGCCGCCCTCGGGCCCGGGTACGACCTGGCGTACATCGACGCCGACAAGCCGGCCTACCCCGCATACCTGCGTGAGTGCGCGCGCCTCGTGCGCCCGGGCGGGCTCATCGTGGCCGACAACATCTTCGGCGGGCAGGTCGATGCCGCCCAGGTCGCGGCGCTGCGCGACTTCGCCGAGGGCGCGGTGGCCCATCCCGGGCTCGCCACCGTGGTGCTGCCGGTGGGCGACGGCATCACGCTCAGCACCGTGCGCTGATCCCGTTCGCGCGTCGCCACCCGGCCCGACTTCCTATCCTGCCCGGGCGATGACGACCGCACCTGCCCCCGGAATCCGCGCGCGCATCGAGCACCGGTGCGGCCGGATCGTGGATGCCCGCTGGTTCAACCCCTTCATCGTGGGGGTCATCGCCCTCAACGCCGTGGTTATCGGGCTCGAGACCTACCCGGCCATCAACGACCCCTACGGCGAGGCGCTCACCAACGCCAACCACGTGTTCCTTGGCATCTTCATCGTGGAGATCCTGCTGCGCTTCGGGGCCTACGCCACCCACCCGGCCGACTTCTTCAAGAGCGGCTGGCACATCTTCGACATCGTGGTGATCGGCGCGGTGTTCATTCCCGGCGTGTCGAGCAACGCCCAGCTGCTGCGGCTCGTGCGACTGCTGCGCGTGGTGCGCATCGTGTCGGTGCTGCCGGACCTGCGCGTGATCATCAGCGGCCTCGGGCGGTCGGTGCTGCCCATCGCGTCGCTCTTCCTGCTGATCATCTTCGTGCTCTACGTGTTCGGGATCCTCGGCTGGATGATCTTCGGCGACGTGCTGCCCGCCGAATGGGGCGACATCGGCGTGGCGATGATCACCCTCTTCCAGGTGCTGACGCTGGAGGGGTGGAACTCCATCGCCACCACGGCCGTGGATGCCACCAGCCCATGGGCATGGGCTTACTTCATCGTGTTCGTGCTGCTGGCCGTGTTCATCTTCTTCAACATGCTCATCGGCATCATGGTGAACTCGCTCGAGCAGGCCCGCGAGCGGCACCGCGAGCAGCAGGAGGCCGAACTGCGAGAGGAGATCGTGGAGCACCCCGAGGACCACGACATCGAGGCCACCATCACCACCATGCGCGAGGCCCTCGACCGCCTGGAGGCCGAGGTGCGCGCCCGGCGCAGCTAGGACGTCGCGCGCGCACGACAGCAGCCTCTGGTGGGGCGGAACCTCGGCACCTACAGGGAGTTCCCGTCAGAGGGCCCGCATGGCGGCCAGTCGCAGCAGCCCGATGAGCGACTTGGCGTCGTGCACCTCGGCGATGAGGGCATCGAGATCGGCCAGCGGCACCGGCACCACCTCGATCTCCTCCTCGGGGATCGGCGGGTGATCGACCCGGGTGAGGTCCGTGGCGAGGAAGCAGTGGATGTACTCCTCGAGGATCGCCGGGGCGGTGTAGAAGCCGCCGAGATCACGCCACGTGCCCGCGGCGCGACCGACCTCCTCAGCGAGCTCGCGCCGGGCGCAGTCCAGCGGCGGCTCGCCCGCGACGTCGAGCTTGCCCGCAGGGAGCTCGAGCAGGTACTCCCCTACCGCCTCGCGCGGCTGGCGCACCATCAGCACGTGGTCGTCCTCCACCGGCACCATCACCACGGCACCGGGATGGGCGATGACCTCCCTGCGCACCACCAGGCCACCCGGGCGGCGGTAGTGCACCACCGAGAGATCCACCACCTGGCCGGCGTAGATCGGCTCAGTGGACTCCACCGTCAAGCCCTCGATCGGACGTCCGCCATCGAGGGCCCCGGCACGCATGTCGCTGTCGGCGTCCCCCGTACCGCTGCGGCTGCTCGCCCGGCTCACCGGCGTGCAGGCGTCACCGCGCGCCGCGGGCGCGGGCGACGATGGCCAGGGTGATGCCCACCATCGACTCGATGTCGGTGATGCGGATGCGCTCGTCGGGCGTGTGGACGTCCACCATGGCGTTGCAGAGGTTGACGCTCGGGAACCCGTTGAGCAGGAATGCGTTGACGTCCGAGCCGCCGCCGGACGCCACGTAGCGGGGCTCGATGCCGCAATCGCGCATGGCGTCGGCGGCCATCTGCACCTGCGGGGCGTCCTCCTCGAGGGAGTAGCCGATGAAGTGGTCGCGCACGCTGATCTCGACGTCGCACTCGCACTCGGTCCCCGACCACGCGAAGGCGTCGATCATCGCCGTGAGCTGGCGGTCGAGGGCCTCGGGGTCTCGGGAACGGCACTCGGCGGTGATCACGCACTCCTCGGCCACCACGTTGGTGGCCGTGCCGCCATCCACCGTGCCGATGTTGGCCGTGGTGGC
>SXZC01000092.1 GCA_005788075.1 Actinomycetota bacterium | reverse complement strand
CGTATCCCGCCAGTACGAGCGGTGGGTATACCCGGAGCCCATCGCCGACCTCCCGGCGTGGCTCGAGGACAACTGGCAGTGGTTCGACCCCAGCCACGCGCAGCCGGTGCTGTGGCCGGCTCGTCCGCCGCGACCCGACCTGGACATCCTCGTGGCCGGGTGCGGGGCGAACCAGGCCGCCACCCTGGCGCTCCCGAACCCGGGCGCGACGGTGGTGGGCATCGACGTCAGCCGGCCGTCGCTCGACCACCAGCAGCGCCTGGCCGACGCCAACGGGCTGGGCAACCTCGAGCTGCACCTGCTGCCCATCGAGCGGGCGGGTGAGCTCGGCCGCGACTTCGACCTCATCATCTCCACCGGCGTGCTGCACCACATGGCCGATCCGGCGGAGGGCATGCGGGCTCTTGCCGGGTGCCTGCGCCAGGACGGCGTGCTGGCGGTGATGCTCTACGCGAAGTACGGCCGAATCGGCGTGGAGATGATGCAGGGGGCCTTCCGCGAAATGGGCCTGGGGCAGGACGAGGCGTCGCTCGAGGTGGTCAAGGCCACGGTGGGCGAGCTGCCCCCCGACCACCCGCTCCAGGGCTACCTGTCCATCGCCCCCGACCTGCAGTACGACGCCGGCGTGGTGGACACGTTCCTGCACCAGCGCGATCGCAACTACACGGTGGATGACTGCCTGGCGCTGGTGGAATCGGCCGGCCTGGTGTTCGACGACTGGTTCCTGAAGTCGAGCTACTACCCGCTGGCGGGCATGGCACCGGCCCTGCTGGATGCCATGGCCCGCCTGCCGGTGCAGCGCCAGTGGGCGGTGATGGAGCGCATCAACTGGAGGAACGGCTGCCACTTCTTCACCGCATGCCGCCCCGACCGCCCGGAGGAGTCGTACGTGGTGGACTTCTCGTCCCCGGACGCGAGCGCATACGTGCCCGCCCCCCGCCACCTGTGCGCGGTGACCGATGACGGCGTGGCGCGAAGCGACTGGGCCGTGACCCTCGACGACCAGCAGATGGCGCTCGCGCGGCGCATGGACGGCCAGCGCACCATCGGCGAGATCGCCGACGGGATCGCCGACCCCGCCTTCGCCCTTGCGCTGTTCCAGTCGCTCTGGCTGCTCGACTTCATCGCCGTGAGGCTGCCCGCAGCGGACGGCGGCTAGGCTCGCCCCATGAGGCCGGGACCGGGATGGACGTTCACGGGGATCATCGCCGCGGTGCTGATCCCCGTCATCAGCGCAGCGGGGGCGATCATCGCCGCCGTCGTGCTGGCCATTCCCTGACTCAGTGCCCGTGCAGCCAGTGAAGGCGGCCGATGCGATCCTGGAACTGCAGCCCGGAACGGCCGCAGTAGTTGTTGCTGCCGCTGCCGCTGCCGCACGCAGCCGCACGTCGCTCGACCAGGCTCGCCCGGTTCGCCCCGCACTCGGTCAGCCCGAGCTCCTTCGCGACGAGGACCTGCTTGTAATACAGCGCCTCCGCCATCTTGAGATCGGCTTCGAGGGCGGCGGAGTCGGCCGCGCCGCCCGTGTCGGCCTCGGCGCGCTCGAGGAACGTGCGCATCACCGAGGCCGAATCGGCGCTCACCGACACGAACTCCTCATGCTTGGCCTTCAGGCCTGATGGCGGCACCAGGGCCTTGAGGTCGGTCGCCAGCTTCTCCCCCGCCGTGATGCCCGCCGTCAGGTCGGCGCGTCCCTCGGGCGAGTCGAGACCCGGATCGAGCCCGGTGCGGGCGAGCTTGGCCTCCTTGCAGATGGCCTCTGCCGTCTGGACGTACTTGGCCTGAGTGAGGGGTGCGGTGCTCGCGGCGCTGTCGGAGCTACTGCCGCAGCCGATGAGGATGCCTGCGGAGAGCACCAGAGCGAGGGCCGGTGCGGCGGCGGACGTAAGGGCGAGGGACCTCAGGCGCATGGGAGAGCCTCCAGGGCAGTGGGGTGCGCGGGGCGGGGAAACGACCTGACGGGGATCGTAGCGGGCAGCCGCTACTGGGCCACGGCCTCCACGAACAGCTCCCACGCCATCACGTCGGGGTCGTCCCCCAGGCGGTAGTAGGCGCGCGCGTGGTCGGCCAACTCGGGCGAGTCGAAGAACACCACCTCCATGCGCGTGAGCCCGAAGCCGGCCTCGCGCAGCACCGCGCGCAGGCGCAGGGGGGTATAGAAGATCTGCGTGATGCCCTGCTGCTCCTCGGCGAAGCGGCACTCCTCCAGGTTCACCTGGTCGAGCATGCGCCGGTCGGGCTGCAGGTAGCCGAGCTCGAGCGGGGTGAAGATGGTCGCGAAGAACCCGGCAAGCAGGCCCCCCTCAGGCAAGGCCTCGCGAAAACGTCGCAGCAGCGCGCGGTTCTCCTCATCGAGGTCCGAGAGCACGGAGTTGATGGTGATCACGCAATCGCCCGACACACCGCATCCGTCCACCGCGATGTCCGCGCCCACGTAGCCGATGCGCGGATCATCGGTGCGGCGCGCCGCGACCTCCACCACCCGCGGGAAGTCCACGCCCGTCACCGACACCACCTGCGGCACGCGCTCGGCGATGGCCTGCTGCAGGGCCACATTCGACCCGCAGCCCGCCACGATCACCCGGCGGCAGCCCCGCCGCGTGATGGCATCGACGCATGGCCCGATCACGCCCTCGTCCTGCGAGATGCTGAACACGCCCTCGTAGTCGTGGTCGGCATGCTCGCTCTCCCAGTACGCGCGGCGCTCATCCTGCGACATGCCGTCGCCACCGCTGATGGGCCACTTGGCCATCCCGTCTCCTCTCGCGGCCAGGGACGTTTCGCCCCACTGCGATCCGCAAAATACAAGCCCGCCCGCACAGGCTGCTGCGCAGGGCCTGCCCCGGGCAGCCGGTAGGCTCTCGCCACAGGTCATCCCCCACCCAAGGACTTCCCATGCGGCGCCACGCCACCGCAATCCTCGCCATCGCCGCCCTCGGGGCAGCGGTCCCGGCTGTCGGCCTGGCCCGGCAGGCCCCGACGATCGGCACCGGCACGAAGACCTGCGTGCTGGGGCCCGGGGCTGACTGCAGTGGGGTCACATCACGGGCACGCATCACCTACTCGGGCAGCATGGCGCGCGCGAACTTCACCGGGGCGAACATCCGCAACGCCAACTTCCGGGGCGCGAACATCAGGGCCGCCAACCTGGGCGGAGCGCTCGTGGTGGGCGTCACGTGGACCGGCGCGACCTGTCCCAACGGCACGGTGACCAGCACCGGCTGCTGACGATCTTTCCCCCCCGGTGCGCCCGCGGGACCAGGCACCCTCCACGGCCTTTCCTGTGCCGGGCAGGCGATAGGCTGGGGTGGAGTTCCCTCCGCGCACAAGGACTTCCCATGCGCCTTCGCACCACCGCAATCCTCGCCACCGCCGCCCTGGGCCTCACCGTCGCAGGCACCGCCTCCGCCGCGGAGCTCCCCATCGCCCCGATCGGCACCGGGTCGAAGACCTGCGTGCCCAAGCGCGGGGCCTCGTGCAACGCAATCAAGGCCATCGGCGCGAACTTCGCGGGCAAGAACCTTCGTGGCGTGCGCTTCGACAAGGCGAATCTCAAGGGCGCGAACTTCGTGGGAGCCGATCTTCGAGGGACCTCATTCCGCGGCGCGAAGCTCGGCGGGGCGGACTTCAGCTACGCGAACCTCAAGGGCGCGCAGTTCGGACCGCCGAAGGGCACCCGCAAGCGGGCGAACCAGATGCCTGACGGGTGTACTGGGAATGGGGACTGCTCGGGCGCCGACCTCGCCAGCGCGGATTTCACACATGCGATTCTCGATATGGCGGCCTTCAAGGATGCGTTCCTCGGCAGCGCGAACCTCACTGTGGCGTCGGCCCTGAAGACGTACTTCGTGGGCGCGTATCTCACCAGTGCGAACCTCTCGTATGCGTATTTGCCCGGAGCGAACCTCACGAGCGCAAACCTCACCAGCGCCAACCTCTCCTATGCCAGCACCAACTTCCCGTACGTTCCCGCAGCGAACTTCACGAGCGCAAACCTCACCAGCGCCAACCTCTCCTATGCGGACTTCAGCTATGCGTACCTCACCGGCGCGAACTTCTCCCAGGCGGTCTTCTCGAGCACCATCTGCCCCAATGGCGCGGTGACCAGCGTCGGCTGCTGAGCGCCTGACCACACAAGGACTCCCCATGCGCCTTCGCACCACCGCCATCCTCGCCACCGCCATTGCTGGCGCTGCGCTGCCCGCGGCGGGGCAGGCCGGTGTCTCGTTCTGCGGAGGCCACGGCGTGTGCGCGGGCCCCGCGCCGCCCACCACCATCGGAACGGGCAAGAAGACCTGCGCTCTCAAGCCCGGCGCTGACTGCCGCGGCGTCGTGCACCGCTGGACCGTCGAGCACCACGGCAACCTGCGGGGGGCGAAGTTCACGAAGGCCGACCTGCGGGGCGCGGACTTCAGGGGGGCTGACCTCCGCAAGGCCGACTTCCGGGGGGCGAAGCTGCGGCACGCGGACTTCCGGGAGGCGAAGCTCAGGGGTGCGCGCTTCGATGCGCCGCCGAGGACGGGGAAGCGGGCGAACGGGAACTGCGCGACCGCACCTGATTGCGAGCGCCAGGACCTCGCGGGGGCGGATCTCACCGACGCCGACTTCTACGAGGCGAATCTTGCCTACGCGAATCTCACCGGCGCGAACCTCACCGGCGCGGACATGTGGGGCGCCGATCTTTTCGAGACGAATCTCAGCAGCGCGGACCTCACTGACGCAGGCCTCTCCACATCGATTGCCTTTGGGGCGAACTTCACCAGCGCGAACCTCACCTCTGCGCTCCTCTACAGCGCCACGCTCACCAGCGCGAACTTCACCAGTGCGAACCTCACCAACGCGGACCTCAGCAACGCGCTGCTGAGCGGCGCGAACCTCACCGGTGCGAACCTCGCCGGAGTGACGTGGTGGTACACCACCTGCCCCAACGGCACGGTGACCAGCACCGGCTGCTGACCGACCGGCTTCCCCCGAAAGGACCCCCATGCACCTTCGCACCACTGCAATCCTCGCCACCGCCGCCCTCGGGCTGGCCATCCCCGCCTCCGGACTCGCCGATGGCACCTCGAAGACCGTGCTCGTCGGCGATCAGTCCACGACCATCGGCACCGGCAAGAAGACCTGCGTTCTCCAGCCCGGAGCCGACTGCCGCGGCGTCGTCCACCGCTGGACCGTCGAGCATCACGGCAACCTGCGGGGGGCGAAGTTCACGAAGGCCGATTTGCGCGGCGTGG
>SXZC01000091.1 GCA_005788075.1 Actinomycetota bacterium | reverse complement strand
CGGCTGCGGCAGCTCGGATTCCGCGAGCAGCACGGCCGCCGACACCACCAAGGCCGCTGCCGCGCCGTGCCCGGAGATCGCCGGCGCCGTGGCAACGCCGCTCACGGTGAAGAACACCAGCGGCTACGAGGTGACGCTCGACGCCGAGAACACCTGCACGGCCGGTGACAGCGGGGTGCCTCTCTTCAGCGGCGCGGCGAACCCCGCCCTGCTCGACACCACCGTGCCGGGCGATGGCACCCCGCTGAACGTCACCTTCAAGGGCGCCCCGAACCGCAAGGGTCCGGTGGACCTCAACTGGACCGTGGAGGGCGTGAGCCCGGCTCTTCCCTGGAGCATCCGCGTCAACTTCGGAGCCAACGACAACGCCGGGGCGGTGTTCGGCTGGGACGAGGGCTATGAGAAGTACGGCGAAGGCAACGACCTGGATGCGATCACCCTGCCCGATGGCACGCGCATTGTGGTGGGCATGAGGCAGTCCACCATGACGTTCACCAAGGAGTGATGCGCGGAGGGCCGGGACGCGGGCGCGCGGCGCCTAGCCCCGGCCCCGCCGCGCGTTGGCGCGTGACAGCTCGCGCTTCATCTCACGGTCCTTGATGGCTACGCGCTTGTCGTACTGCGTGCGGCCGCGGCCGAGGCCGAGCTCGATCTTCGCCCGGCCGTCCTCGTTGAAGTACATGCGCAGGGGAATGAGCGTGACGCCCGCCTCCGACAGCCTGCCGGCGATCTTGTCGATCTCGCGGCGGTGGAGCAGCAGGCGGCGGGTGCGCTGGGGGTCGTGGCCGCGGCCGCCCGCGGGTCCGTAGTCGCTGATGTGCGCGCCGACGAGGAACACCTCGCCGTTGATGACCTGCGCGTAGGCCTCGCGAATCATCGCGCCGCTCTCGCGTAGGCCCTTCACCTCGGTTCCGGTCAGGGCGATGCCGGCCTCGTAGCGGTCGAGGATCTCGTACTCGTGCAGGGCCTTGCGGTTCTGCGCGATGTCCTTGCGGGCGGGCGCCTTGGCGCCGCCCTTCTGCTTGGCCTTCTTGCCCATGGGCGAGGCAGGTTAGCGGCGCCTGGGGGAATGCTCGGCGATCTCGAGCGTCACCCGGCCCCGCAGCGGCTCGATGTCGTGCACGCGCACCCTCACGGCGTCGCCCAGGCGGAAGCGCCGTCCGGTCTCCTCGCCCACCGCCTCGGCCGAGAACTCGTCGGGCACGTAGTGATCATCGGGCATCTTCCGGAAGGGCAGGAAGCCGTCGAACACCTCGTCGAACGTGATGAACAGGCCCGACTGCCCCACGCCGGTCACCTCGCCGTCACGGGGACGGTCCCAGTCGTCGCCATGGGTCGACTGCGCCAGCAGGTAGGCCAGGCACATGCGGTCGGCGCGCCGCTCGAGGTCGGTGGCGTCGCGCTCGCGGTCCGATGCGTCGCGGGCCACCTCCGGCAGCATGGCGGCGTCCGGCGCGGGCTCGCCCAGGCCGAGTGCGTGCGCGAGGGCCCGGTGCACCACCAGGTCGGGGTAGCGCCGGATGGGCGAGGTGAAGTGCAGGTAGGCGGGGCTGGCGAGCCCCGAGTGGGATGTCTCATCGGGGCGGTACACGGCCTTCTGCAGCGCCCGCAGCACCATGTAGGGCAGGCTCGCCGCCCCCTCCCCCGTGCGATCCACGTAAAGCCTCACGGCGTGCGCGGCCACGCCCGCAGCCTCGCGGCGCTGGTCCGAAGTGAGAATGCCCTCCGCAAGGGGCGGCACGGGGATGCCAATGATCTCGAGCCGCTCCCAGAGGTCCTCGATGGCCACCTGGTCGGGATCGGCATGCACGCGGTAGAGGGCCGGCACCCGCTTGCCGATGAGGAACCTCGCCACGGCCTCGTTGGCCGCGATCATGCACTCCTCGATGAGGCTGTGCGACGCGGTCTGGGTCTCCATCTCCACCGACGCGATGCGATCGCCCTCGAAGTGAAAGCGGGGCTCGGACGTAACGATGTCCAGGGCCCCACGGCGCATGCGGCGCGCGCGCAGGCGCTGGGAGAGCTCCATGGCCAGGCGCACGTCGCCCTCCATGGCGGCATCACCGAGGCCCGCACGGCCCTCGAGGAAGGCGTCCACCTCGGGGTAGGTGAGGCGGCGGTCGGATCGGATGAGCGACCGGTGGAAGCCCTCGGCCGTCACCGATCCATCCGGCATCACCAGCATGTGGGCCGTGAAGGCCTTGCGATCCTCCTCGGGGCGCAGCGAGCAGACATCGTTCGAGAGCACCTCCGGCAGCATCGGGTCGACGGTTCCCGGCAGGTACACCGAGCACCCGCGCCGCTCGGCCTCCCGGTCGATCGCGCCGCCGGGGGTGACGTAGCGGCTCACGTCGGCGATGTGCACCCACAGGCGGATGCCCTCGCCCTCCTCGGCCACGGCGATGGCATCGTCGTGATCCTTGGCGCCCTCGGGATCGATGGTGATCACCCGCTGGTCGCGCATGTCGCGGCGGTCGGGGTCCGGGTCGTCACGGGTGCGCGCGGCCGCCTGCGCCTCCTCG
>SXZC01000090.1 GCA_005788075.1 Actinomycetota bacterium | reverse complement strand
GCCCAAGGCGCGGGAGCGGTGCCCGTGCAGCCGATGGACTGGGGCATCGACGCCTATGCGATGCCGGCACAGAAATGGCTTCTCGGCCCGGAGGGGCTGGGCGCGCTGTGGCTGCGCCGCGACCTCCTGGACCGCATCGCCGTGACCACCGCCGGGTATGAGACCGGGGAGGAGCACGGCTGGGATGGGTCGATCGCCATGCATCCGGATGCCCGCCGCTACGAGGCCTCCACCTTCCCGGAGATCCTGCTGGCGGGGTGGACCGCCTCGCTCGAATGGCTCGATTCGCTGGGCTGGAGCAGGGTGCAGGAGGGCACTCGCGTCGCCGCGCGCGCCTGCCGCGAGGCGCTGTCAGGCGTGCCCGGCGTGCGCCTCGACCCCCCGGTGGACGGGGAGTCGGGGCTCGTGGCCTTCTCGGTGCCCGGGCGGCCCCCGGTGGACGTCGCGGCCGCGCTCGCGGCCCGGGGCGTGATCGTGCGTCCGCTGCCGGATCCCGGGGGCCTGCGCGCGTCATGCGGGTTCTTCACCAACGCAGGGGATATCGAGCGACTCACGGAGGTCTTGGGCGAACTCGTGGCGTGTTAGCGTGCCCGCCCGTGAGCCAGCAGTTCGTGATCCAGGGCGGGCACGCGCTGGCCGGCACGGTTACCCCCACGGGTAACAAGAACGCCGCCCTGCCGATCCTCGCCGCCACCCTCCTCACCGATGAGGAGGTCATCCTCGAGAACGTCCCCGACATCCTGGACGTTCACGCCATGCTGGCGATCCTCGATGACATCGGGGTTTCGGTGCGCGAGGAGGCCGATGGCGCCCTGGCGTTCCGGGCCGACGACATCAGGAGCACGGACCTCGACCCCGATCTTTGCCGGCGCATCCGCGCCTCGGTGCTGCTGGCGGGTCCGCTGCTGGCGCGCGCCGGATCGCTGACCCTCCCCATGCCGGGCGGCGACTTCATCGGCCGCCGCCGCATCGACACGCACCTCATGGCATTCCGCGCGCTGGGCGCCGACGTGGAGCAGGTGGATCGCGGCTACGAGATGCGCCAGGACGGCCTCACCGGCGCCGAGATCTTCCTCGACGAGGCGTCCGTCACCGCCACCGAGAACGTCCTCATGGCCGCGGTGCTGGCCGAGGGGCGCACGACGATCCTCAACGCCGCCTGCGAGCCGCACGTTCAGGACCTCGCGGAGTTCCTCGTCACCCTGGGCGCCCGCATCGACGGCATCGGCACCAACCGGCTCATCATCGACGGCGTCGATCGCCTCGGCGGCGGCCGCTTCCGCATCGGCCCCGACTACATCGAGATCGCGTCGTTCATCGGCCTCGCCGCCATCACCGGGTCCGATCTGGTCATCTCCGAGGCCCGGCCCGCCGACCTGCGCATGATCCTGCTCGGCTTCGAGCGGCTGGGCATCCGCGTGGAGTGGCTGGACGGCGGATCACTGCGCGTACCCCCGGACCAGTCGCTCGTGGTGATGCAGGACGAGGGAGGCGCGATCCCGAAGATCGACGACGGGCCGTGGCCGGCGTTCCCCGCCGACCTCACCTCGATCGCCACGGCGGTGGCCACCCAGGCCACGGGCGAGGTGATGATCTTCGAGAAGATGTTCGAGAACCGCCTGTTCTTCGTCGACAAGCTCGTGGCCATGGGTGCGCGCATCATCCTGTGCGACCCGCACCGGGCCGTGGTGAGCGGTCCGGCGCAGCTGTACGGCGAGCGGGTGGAGAGCCCGGACATCCGCGCAGGCATGGCGATCCTCATCGCCGGCCTGGCGGCGAAGGGCACGACGACCATCGGCAACATCGGCCAGATCGACCGTGGATACGAGCGCATCGACGAGCGGCTTCGCGCCCTGGGCGCGCGGATCGAGAGGGTGGACGACTAGGCCATGACCGATCCCGTGCCACTTCCGGCCGGGGTCCGTGACGTGCTGCCCGTCGAGGCGGCGGAGCTCCGGGCCCTGGGGGATGCGCTCGCCGGTGCCTTCGCGTCGTTCGGCTTCCGCGAGGTGATGACCCCGGTCATCGAGCTCGCGGACGTGCTGGACCGCGCAGAGGAGGACGGCGTGGGCCGTGCCTACCGCCTCTTTGACGACGAGGGACGCGTGCTCGTGCTGCGCCCCGACCTGACGATTCCCATCGCGCGCCTCGTGGCCACGCGCATGGCCGACCAACCCGACCCCGTCCGTGTTTCGTACAACGCCCGGGCCGTGCGGCCGCCGGCACCCGGCAAGATCGAGGGCGCCGAGCAGAGGCAGGCCGGCATCGAGCTGGTGGGCCTCGCCGGGCCCGAAGCGGATGCCGAGGTCATCGCCGCCCTGGCGATCGCCCTGGCGGCCGCGGGCGTGCCCGACGCACGCATCGCGATCGGCTCCGTGGCCCTGGTGTCCGCGGTGGTCGAGGGCGTCGGCGCCGATCTCGCTGCGCAGGCCGCGATGTGGGTGGCGCTCCGCGGCCGTAGCCTCGTCGACTGGCGCGCCGCTGCGACGGGCACCGGTGCCACCGGCGAGGCCGGTGCCGTGCTGGCCGACCTGCCGTCCCTTCGCGGCGGCGGGGAGGTGCTGGGTCGCGTGGCAGCGGCCGTGCCGGCTGCCGCGGGCGAGTGCGCGCGCCTGCAGGAGGTGCTGCGCCTCGTCGCGCTGCACGGCGTGGAGCCCCCGATGGTCGACCTGGGCGTGGTGCGCGACTGGGCGTACTACTCGGGCGTGGTGATCGAGGCCTATGCCGCGGGGGCGATGGCCCCGGTGGCCGTCGGTGGGCGCTATGACGGGCTCGCCGCGAGGTTCGGCCGGGCACGCCCCGCCGTCGGCGTGGCCGTGGCACTCGACCTGCTCCACCACGCCGTGGGCCGCGCTGCCGAGCAGCCGGATTCGGGCATCGTGCTCGTGGGCGGGTGCGACCAGCTCATCGAGGCCGCGGCGGCGCTGCGGGCGCAGGGGGTGGACGTGGTGGCCCTGCCCGCCGACGCGGCGGATGCCGAGGCGGTTGCGCTGGCCGATGGCCGGCGGTTCGTGGTGCGCCGGGATGGCGATGGATGGATCGCGCGCGACGTGATCGGCGGCGCGGACATCGCCGTGCCCGACCTCGGGGAGGGGCCATGGACCTGAGGATCTGCGTGCCCCTCGGTGCGCTCTTCGAGGATTCCCTCGAGGCGATGGCCGGCGTCGGCCTGCCGGTGGATCCGCTGCGCGATGCCGGGCGCCGGCTCATCGTGCAGGTGCCCGATGGCCCCACGTACATAACGACGCGCCCGAGTGACGTGCCCACGTACGTGGAGAGCGGTGCCGCCGACCTCGGGATCGTCGGGCGTGACGTCCTGCTCGAGCGCCAGCCGGATGTCTACGAGCTGGCCGACCTCGGATTCGGCGGGTGCCGGATGTCCTGGTGCACGCCGGATGGGGATGACCCCACCGCCGAGGCGATCGAGCGGTTCGGCGTGGTGCGCGTGGCCACCAAGTACGTCAACTGCGCGGAGCGGTTCTTCGAGGAGACCGGGCGCAAGGCCGACATCGTCAAGGTGAACGGCTCGGTGGAGCTCGCGCCCCTGGTGGGGCTGAGCGACGGCATCGTCGACCTCGTGGCCACCGGCCGCACGCTGCGCGAGAACGGCCTCGTGGAGCGCGAGGAGATCTTCACCTCGACGGCGCGCCTCATCGCCAACCGCGTGAGCCACAAGATGCAGGCGCCGCTGATGGACGACCTCGTGCGGCGCTTCGAGGAGCTGCAGCCGTGAGCGTGCGTCGCATCCGGATGGACGCGGGGGGTGCCGAGGCCCTGGCCCCGACGTTCCGCGCCGCCGCCGCAGATGGTCCCGCGGAGGCCGTGGCCGAGTCGCTGGCCGATGTCCGCGCGCGCGGCGATGCTGCAGTGGTGGACGCCATCCGTCGGTTCGACGCACCCGGCTTCGGGGGCGCCTCGCCGGTGGTCGATCCCGAGGAGATGCGCGCGGCGGCCGATGGCCTTGAGCCCGCGCTGCGCGACGCCATCGCCTTCGCCGCGGATCAGGTGCGGTTGGTGGCCGAGGCGAGTCGGCCGGGTGATTCCGAGGCCGTGCTCCCGTCGGGCCAGTCGGTGCGGGTGCGCGCGGTGCCGGTGGCAGCCGCGGGGGTGTATGCGCCGGGCGGTCGCGCGGCGTATCCGTCGAGCCTGATCATGGGAGTGGTGCCCGCGCAGGTGGCCGGCGTGGAGCGCATCGTGGTGGCGAGCCCGCCCGGGGAGGACGGCCTGCCCAACCGCGTGGTGCTCGCGGCGGCGGAGATGCTGGGCGTCGACCAGGTGATCGCCGCGGGAGGGGCCGCGGCGATCGGCGCGATGGCCTTCGGCACGGAGACCGTTGAGCCGGTGGACGTGATCACCGGCCCGGGAAATCCGTGGGTGCAGGAGGCCAAGCGACAGGTGTTCGGGCTCGTGGGCATCGATTCGGTGGCCGGCCCGAGCGAGCTCGTGGTGCTGGCCGACGACTCGGCAGACCCCGCCGCCATCGCGGCCGACCTGCTGGCGCAAGCCGAGCATGGACCCGACTCGCCGTCGATCCTCGCCGCGTGGGATCCCGGAGTGGCCGACGGGGTGGAGACGGCCCTCGCCGAGGCCGGGGCGCCCGTGGGCACCATCACCATCGTCGACTGCGCGTCGCGCGACGATGCAATCGCGCTTGCGGAGGCATTCGCCCCCGAGCACCTGCAGATCGCCCTCGCTGACGCGGAGGACGTGGCCCGCGGCATACGCCGCGCCGGTTGCGTGTTCCTCGGGCCATTGGGCGCAACGGCGTTCGGCGACTACGTTGCCGGGTCCAATCACATCCTTCCCACCGGGGGGGCGGCGCGGCACGCGTCGGCCGTGGGGCCCGCCACGTACATGCGGCGCATGTCCCTCGTGGACATTCCCCAGGAGGCCGTCGACGCGCTCACGCCGCACCTCGCGGCGCTGGCAGACGCCGAGGGGTTCCCGGAGCACCGCCGATCGGCAGAGATCAGGTCACGCAGATGAGCAGAACAGCAACCATTCGCCGGACGACCGGCGAGACCGATATCGAGGTCCGCGTCGACCTCGACGGCACCGGCGTGGCCGAGGCCGTCACGGGCATCGGGTTCTTCGACCACATGATCGTGCTGCTCGCGCGCCACTCGCTCATCGACATCTCGGTGAGCGCCACGGGTGACCTCGAGACCGGCAGCCACCACACGGTGGAGGACACCGGCATCACGCTCGGCATGGCGCTCGACGAGGCCCTCGGCGACCGCAGCGGCATCGAGCGCTACGGCAGCGCCCTCGTGCCGATGGATGAGGTGCTGGTGCAGGTGGCCCTCGACTTCTCGGGTCGCCCGTACCTGTCGTTCGACGCGCCGCTGGCGCCGGCCGTGGTGGGTGGGTTCGAGACCGACCTCGTCGCGGAGTTCATGCGCGGGCTGGCCAACTCCACCCGCATGACGCTGCACGTCGACGTGCTCAAGGGCGGCGGTCCCCACCACGTGATCGAGGGGTGCTTCAAGGGCGTGGCGCGCGCGCTTCGCGCGGCCGTGGCCGTGAATCCCCGGGTCACCGGCGTGCCGTCGAGCAAGGGCAGCCTGTGACGGCAGGCGGGTCCGGGCCCTCGGTGGCCCTCCTCGACTACGAGATGAGCAACCTCCGCAGCGCGGGGAAGGCCCTCGAGCGCCTTGGCGCCCGGGTGCGCGTGGC
>SXZC01000089.1 GCA_005788075.1 Actinomycetota bacterium | reverse complement strand
CACGCGCTCGGGCACGTAGGTGCCCACGCCGGTGAGCCGGGCGCGGGGCCGGCTGCGACCCGTGGCGGCGACGAGGCTCACGAGCCCTCCATCTGGTCGCGGTCGACGATCGCGAACTTGAGGGTGGCCTGGCAGGCCACCTGGCCGTCCACCGTGGCCACGGCCTCGGCCTCGCCGATGGGGCCGCGCACGCGGGTCACCCGCGTGGCGAACTCCAGCACGTCTCCGGGGCGCACCGGGCGCTTGAAACGGCACTTGTCCACGCCGGCGAACAGCGCCAGCTTGCCCTTGCCGTCGTCGGTGGAGAGGGCCGCGAGGGCGCCCGTCTGGGCCAGGGCCTCGACGATGATGACCCCGGGCATGATGGGCTCGCCGGGGAAGTGCCCCGCGAGGAAGGGCGTGTCGGGACGCAGGGTCCATCGCGCGCGCGCCGACTCGCCGGGAACCAGTTCCAGCACCTCGTCGATGAAGAGGAACGGATCCCGGTGGGGGAGCACGTCCTTGGGGTCCGGAAGATCGGTCACGTTCCCGCAAGGCTACTGGTTTCGGGGCCCTATCCTCCCCCGCGTGCCCGGATCCCTCGCCACCCATCCATCCACCTGCCCCATCTGCGGATCCGCCGGCGGTGCCGAGGTGCTTCGCGCGCGCGATCACCGCCGTGGCATGCCGGGGGAATTCCGGGTGGTGGAGTGCGCCTCGTGCCGCCTGTGCCGCACCGATCCATGGCCCGACGACCCATCCGCGTGGTACCCCGGCGAGTACCCGCAGCACTCCACAGGCGAGTCGGTGACCGCCCGGGCATCGCGCGTCGCGCTCGCGCGGGCGGGGAGGTCCGGCGAGCACGTGGCGCGTGCCCTCGGCGTGGCGATCCCCGAGGCCGAGACGGGCGGGCCCATGCGGGCGGGCATGAAGGTGCTCGACGTCGGGGCCGGCACCGGGAGCGCCGTGATGGCCTTCCGCGATGCAGGCCACGAGGCATGGGGGGTCGAGCCCTCAGCGCGCGCCGTGGAGGTGGCCCGCGAGCGGGGCAACGCGTGGGTGCTGGAGGGCTCGCTCGATGCCCTGCTCCACGACGGCTCGCTGCCCGACGGGCCCTGGGATCTCATCCGCATGTCGCAGGTGCTCGAGCACGTGCCCGACCCGCTCGCCACCCTCGGGGCCATTCGCGAGCTGCTCGCCCCTGGCGGTCGCCTGATCGTGGGCGTGCCCAACATCCGCTCGCTCGCCGCGCGCGCCACGCGCGGATCATGGGACGGCCTGGAGATGCCACGCCACCTCGTGCACTACGACCGCGACTCGCTGAGGTGGGTGCTCGCCCTCGCGGGCTTCCGCGTCACCTCCATGCGCACCACGCCGCTGATGGGCGTGCTGCCGGGATCCCTCGACGCCCGCACCGCGGGCGGCGACCGCCAGCGTGGTTGGGGCGATGCCCTGCCCGTGCGGCTGCTGGCCTACCCGCTCGAGTGGGGCCTCGGGGTGATCGGCCAGGGCGATGGGCTGCTGGCCGTAGCGCGGATGGTGAAACAGGGCAGGTGACTGGCACCCGCAGGGTGCCTGTCACCGGGGTTCGGCGGGGCTTATCGGTAGACGTCAACCCCCGTGACAGTCACCCTCCGGGTGACAGTCACGCACCCTGGTCGTCCGCCTCTGCCTCGGTGCCGTCCGCCTCTGCGCCGTCCGCGGATGCCTCATCGCCGGGAGAGGCAGCTTCGCTGGCCTCGACGCCAGCGTCGGTGACGTCGCCGTCGATCACCTCGTCGTCCGTGGGCTCCTGCTCGTCCACCGGCGCGCACGTGACCACCTGGTCCTCGTCACCGACGTCCATGAGTCGCACGCCCTCGGTGCTGCGGCCCATGCGCTTGACGGCGTCCACCTCGATGCGGATGACCTGGCCGTTCTTCGACACCAGCAGCAGCTGCTGGCCCGCGCGCACGATGCGGGCGGTGATGAGCTCGCCCTTCCTGTCGCTCACCTTGATCGTGCGCACGCCCTTGGTGGGGCGGCCCTTGCTCGGGTACTCGGTGAGCGCGGTGCGCTTGCCGTAGCCGTTGCCGGTGACCACCAGCAGGTCGTGCTCGTCGTCGGCCACGCCCACCGCCAGCACGCGGTCGCCCTCGTCGAGGTTCATGGCGCGCACGCCCTGCGTGCCGCGGCCGGTGGCGCGCACCTTCTCCTCGCTGAAGCGGGCGGCCTGGCCGCGCGCCGAGACGATGAGCAGATCGGCGTCGCCGTCGGTGAGCTGCACGCCCACGAGCTCGTCGCCGTCGGAGAGCCGGATCGCGATGATGCCGGCCTCCTTCAGCACCGTGTTGTAGGCCGCGAACTCGGTCTTCTTCACCATGCCGTCGCGCGTGGCCAGCACGAGGTACTTGCCCTCGGCGTAGTCGCGCGTGTTGAACACCTGGCGGATCTCCTCGTCGGGCAGCAGGGCCAGCACGTTGGCGATGTGCCTGCCGCGGGCGTCGCGAGCCGCCTGCGGGATCTCGTGCACCTTCTGGCGGTAGACCCGGCCCTGGTTGGTGAAGAAGAGCAGGAAGTCGTGCGTGGACGCGATGAACAGGTGGTCCACCCGGTCCTCGTCCTTGAGCTTCGCGCCGCGCAGGCCCTTGCCGCCCCGTCGCTGCGCGCGGTAGGTGGTGACCGGCAGGCGCTTGATGTATCCGCCCGCGGTGATGGAGATGACCATCTCCTCCTCCGCGATGAGGTCCTCGAGGTCGATCTCGCCCTCGGCGGGGATGACCTCGGTGCGCCTCTCATCGGCGTACTTCGCCCGCACCTCGGCGAGCTCGTCGCGGATCACCTGGTACACCCGGGCCTCATCGCCGAGGATCGCCCGGAGCTCGGCGATCTCGGCCTGCAGCTCGGCGTACTCGCCCTCGATCTTGCCGGCCTCGAGCTGGGTGAGGCGCTGCAGGCGAAGGTCGAGGATGGCCCGTGCCTGCAGCTCGCTGAGGTCGAACGTGCTCATGAGGCCGGATCGGGCCTCGTCGGGGTCGGCCGCCGCGCGGATGAGCGCGATGACCGCGTCGATGTCCTTGAGGGCGATGAGCAGGCCCTCGAGCACGTGCGCACGGGTCTCGGCGCGATCGAGGCGGAACCTCGACCGGCGGCGGATGACGTCGCGCTGGTGGTCGAGGTAGAAGCGGATCATGTCGCGCAGCGAGAGCGTGCGCGGCACGCCGTCCACCAGCGCGATGGCGTTGACGCCGAAGGTGGTCTGCGCCTGGGTGTGCTTGTAGAGCTTGTTCAGCACCACCTTGGGCACGGCGTCGCGGCGCAGCTCGATGACCACGCGGATGCCGTCGCGACCGCTTTCGTCGCGCAGGTCGGCGATCTCCTTGAGCACGCCGTCGTTGGCGAGCTCGGCCATCTTGCGGAGCATCTCCGACTTGTTCACCTGATAGGGCAGCTCGGTGAACACGATCGCGTTTCGCCCGTGCTTGAGCGGCTCATTGTGCGCCAGCCCGCGCACCACCACGCGCCCGCGGCCGGTGCGGTAGGCGTCGCGCACGCCCGAGATGCCCACGATCTGGCCGGCCGTGGGGAAGTCGGGCGCCTTGACGAACTGCATGAGGCCGTCGGAGTCGATCGACGGGTCGTCGATCATCGCGATGCAGGCATCCACCACCTCGCCGAGGTT
>SXZC01000010.1 GCA_005788075.1 Actinomycetota bacterium | reverse complement strand
CCCAATCTTCCTCGTAAAGCTCGCCCATCCTCCATCGAGTGCCCTCTGCGCCGCGAGGGCGCCCACGGCCGACGTGAGAGCCGGGTCGCCCGGGGCCCGGCCCACGGCACGCAGCGCCAGGATGCCCCACGACGTGGCGATCGGACCACCGGGGAACCCGCCGTCCGCCGACTGCTGGGCCGCGACCCGCGCGGCGAGGTCGGCGTCCACCAGGCCCGAGGCCCGCCGGGCCACCGCCAGCCGCAGCAGGTCGCCCGTGGCGTCCATGGGCAGTGCCCCCACGGCCGACGCCAGCGTGGCGGTGCCACGCGTCCATCCGGCGGGCGACTCGGCCGCGCCGGCCACTGCCATGGCCGTCCACGCGGTGTCCGCAGCGCGCCCGGTCTCGGGCCCCACCGCTCCCGTCGTCGGGTCCTGCCGCGCGGAGAGGTAGTCAAGAGCGCGCTCCAACGGCGATCCGGAGGCGGCGGGGATAGCCGGGCCGAGCGCGAGGGCCGCCAGTGCGAAGGCGATCACCCGCCGGGCCCGGCGGCGGCGATGGCGCTCGCCACCGACCGCCGGCGAGCGCACCGGTGCAGGGAGGGGCCTCACGCGTCGCCCCGGCTCTCGCGAAGCATCTCGCCGAACCGCGAGGCGCTGCGAAGCGCGAAGTCACCGTGGTTGTTGTTGAACACCACGGCCACCTCCTGGGCCCGTTCCGCCATGTCGATCACCGGGCCGATCCACTCCCCGAGCTCCCCGTCGGAGTACTGCCAGTCGAAGCGCTCCGCCACCGTGCGGCTGCCCTGCCACGTGGCGGCGTTGCGCCCGTGCAGGCGCAGGTACGCAAGCTCCGGGCACGTGACCTCCACCACCGGGGGCATGGCGCTCTCCACGTCCACGCGGGGGGCGTCCACGCACACCCACGCCGCATCGCGGGTGGCGAGCATCTCGGCAGACGCCTCGCGCTCCCCGGGCGCCACCCACGAGGTGTTCCGGAACTCCACGGCCGTGCGCAGCGGCTGGATGCGCTCGATGATGCGCCCCACCTCCGCCCGTGCGTCCTGGCTCGCCGCCACGTGGGGCGGCAGCTGCAGGAGGATCGACCCGAGCTTGTCGCCGAGCGGCGCGACGGTCTCCACCAGGGCGTCGATGACGGCGTCGCGCAGCTCGCGCGACGGCCTGCGGATGCGCCCGCGGCGATCGGCCTCGTATGGCAGCTCGCGCAGGGGCTCCGGAAGGCGCGCCGGGTCGCTCGCGTGCCCGGAGATCACCTGGTGGGCCTTCACGTGGAACCGGAAGCCATCGGGCGTGCGGTCGGCCCAGGCCTCCACCGTGCCCCGGCGCGGGATGGCGTAGAAGGTGGCGTTCACCTCGACCATCGGGAAGTGCTCGGCGTAGTAGCGCAGCCGCCCGGCGGCGTCGTTCTTCACGGCGTCGGGGTACCAGCCCGCCTTGATGAACTCGGGGTCGGTCCACGAGGCGGTGCCCACCCTCACCCTGTCCACGGCGTCGGCCACGGGCGCATCATGCCGCAGCCCGCGGCGGCCCCGGCCCCTAGGGGTCGCGGCGGCGGAGCTCCTCGTCGAGGCGCGCGGCATCCTCGGGGGCGATCTCGGGAACCGGTTCATCCGCCCGGCGCCGCGCCCATGCCCGCGTGACGAAGGGGATCGCCGCCAGGCCACCCACCACGAGCACGATCGGCACGATCCATGCCAGCAGGTCGAAGCCCGACTTCGGCGGCGTGGCCAGCACGCCCCGGCCGAACTCCACCACGAGCGCGTCGATGATCTCCTGCTTGTCATCGCCCTTCGCGATGCGATCGGCGATGAAGATCTTCATGCGGTCGGCCGCAGGCGAGTTCGATACGTCGAGGGGCGTGTTGCACGTGGGGCAGCGCACCTCGCGCGCCACCTCGTTGACCGTGAGCGAGAGCGCCGGCACCGCCATCGCCAGCACGGCCAGCAGCACGGCGATGCCGGCGGTGAGGCGGCGGCCCATCACTTCTCGGCCAGCACCTGGTCGATCGGACCCTGCAACTGCGCGGGGCTCGTGACCGGCCCGGCGATATGCAGGGCGATGCGGCCCTTCTGGTCGATGATGTACGTCTCGGGAACGCCCGTGGCCTCGAGCGCGCTCTTGGCGTCATCCGAGCCGTCGCGCAGCGACGGGTAGGTGAGGCCGTACTCCTCGATGAACGCCCGGGCGTCGGATGAGAGGTCCTGGATGTCCACGCCGAGCACCACCACGCCCTTCTCGCGGTTGGCGCGCCACAGCTGCTCGAGCACCGGGGACTCCTCCTTGCACGGCTCGCACCACGAGGCCCAGAGGTTGAGCACCACGACCTTGCCCTTGAGGTCCGACAGCGAGGCGTCCTCGCCGACCGGGGGCAGGCCCGGGCCGGACACCAGCACGGGGAGCGTGAGGGCCGGCGCCGGCGGGCGCGAACCGGCCTCCAGGGCGTCGTCGATCGCCGTCGACGTCCCGCGGTTGACCAGCCCCACCACCAGCAGCGCCACGATGAGCGCCGCCACCACGGCCCCGACGATGAGGCCGATCAGCCGGCGGCGGTCACCGCCGACCTCCTCGGGATCAGCCGAAGGGGGCATACACGCCGCTGGCGGTGCCGAGGAGCGATGTGCCGAGCGCCACCTGCACCTGGCCGCGCACGCGCCTGCTTCCGGGGAGCGTCGTCCACGAGGCGCCCGTCTTGCGGTACACCGCGCGACCCCCCGGATAGCGCAGCACCACGCGACGTGTGCTCACCCGCGTGGTGGCGCCCACCAGCAGTGCTGCGCCGGCGCGCGAGAGCCGGGCCGGCCCACCCGCGGCCAGTGCAGCACGGGCGGGTGACACGCCGGAGATGCGTACCGCATTGGGCTCGGATGCCAGCGAGAACGTGCCATCAGGGGCACGAAGACCGTCGTAGGTGCCACCCGTGCGGATCTCCGCGTCAAACACCAGGTCGCCGTCGGCATTGGATCCATCCACGGGGATGTCTCTGATGCGCAGCCCCGATGCATCGCCCAGGCGCACGCCGGCCCCGGTGCTGCCGGTGACCGTGGACGACGCCAGGGTTGCGCGCAGGGTGCCGCCCGAGAGAAGCACGCCGTCCTTGCCGCTGCCGGTGACCGTCACCCCGGTGAACACGGCGTCGCTGTTGCCCGCGTCATCGCTGGCGATGCCGTAGCCCCTCGCGCCGGTGATCGTGAGCCCGCTCGCGGTGAGCGCCCGCACGTCGTCGGCCAGGCGCAGGCCATCGCGCCCCGCGCCGGTGATCGACCCGCCGGTGATCGTCACCGGCTGGCGGCTCGAGAGCATGGTGAGGCGGATGCCGTCCCGGGCCGGCGAGGTGATGACCGGCGAGGTGATGGTGAGGCCCTTGCCACCGGTGACGCTGATTCCATCGACGCCCGGGCGGTCGATGGCCAGCGAGGCCAGGGCAACGCCGCCCTCGCTGTTGCGCAGGGTCACGTTCACCCCGGTGCGCGAGGGCGCCGTGCAGCTGAAGCCGGTGACCGACACCGCGCCGCGCGTGATGTCGATGCAGCCGCCGCCGGTGTCATCCCGCACGCCGACGCCGCTGATCACCACCGCGGCGCCCGCATCGGGGCCGATGGCGAGGTTCGGCGACTTCACCGAGAAGTCGCCGTAGGTGCCCGCACCGGCCACCACTCTCCATGGCCGCGACTCCGGGGCCCGAGAGGTGAGCACCGAGGCCACCGCGTCCTGCACGGCGTCGGTGCCCGTGAACGTGGCCACCGGTGCGCCGTTCTCATCGCGCACCTCCACGGCTCCCGGCGCCACGCCGAGGGCTGCGGGGGCGGCGGCGATGAGGAGGGCCGGGATCGCCAGTCCGGCGCCGCGGATCACGTATCGGGCCTCGTGCCGAGCAGTGCATGCACGGCGGCGGCGGGGTCGTCCTCCCGCATGAGCGCCTCGCCCACGAGAATGGCGTCCACTCCCGCCTCCTCGAGCCGCTGGACATCCGCATTGGACGTGATGCCGGACTCGGCCACCACGATCGATCCCGCCGGGGCGTCGACGAGCAGCCGCAGGGCGGTATCGGGGTCCACGTCGAGTGTCTGCAGGTTGCGATTGTTCACGCCGATGATCTCCGCGCCGCATTCGAGCGCCGTCTCGAGTTCGTCTTCGTCGTGAACCTCTACCAAGCAGTCGAGCCCGATCTCGCCCGCCTGGTCCTGCAGCGACGTCAGATCGGCCGGGTCGAGGGCGGCCACGATGAGCAGCACGGCGTCCGCCCCGGCCAGGCGGGCCTCGGCCAGCTGGTAGGGGTCGACGATGAAGTCCTTGCGGAGAAGCGGCAGGTCGCAGGCCGCGCGGGCCTCGACGAGATCGTCGAGCGAGCCCCCGAACCAGTGCGGCTCGGTGAGCACGGAGCAGGCGGATGCGCCCGCGGCCTCGTAGGCGCGCACGATGTCGGTGACGGTGGCGTCGGGGCGAATGGGGCCCTTGGACGGGCTGGCGCGCTTCATCTCGGCGATCAGCGAGATGCCCTCCTGGATGAGGGCCTCCGAGAACGGCCGCCCGCGCGGCGGCGGCTCCAGGCGCTCCTGCAGGGCCTCCAGCGGCACCACCTCGCGGCGCGCGGCCACGTCGGCGCGCGTGCGCTCCACGACCTCCTCGAGGAAGTTGCTCACGCGATGCCCTCCCCGGCCGGGGCCAGGTCGTTCGTGAGGGCGGCGAAGCGGTTGAGCACATCGAGCGCGGCGCCGGAGGTCACTGCATCCTCTGCCATGCCCATGCCCTTCTCCAGCGACTGCGCAAGGCCTGCCATCCACGCCGCTGCGCCCGCGTTGAGCACCAGGATGTCGCGCACCGCTCCGGGCTCGCCGCCGATGGCCGCGCGCAGCGCCGCGGCGTTGGTGGCCGGGTCGCCGCCATCGAGCGCGCCCTCTGCCGGCGCGGCGATTCCGAGCGCCCGCGGGTCGATCTCGATCGTGCTGAAGCCGTCGTGGTCCCACAGCACCGCGTCGGTCACCGCGGAGGTGCTGATCTCGTCGAGGCCGTCGCGCCCGGCCACCACGAGCGCCCGGCGCGAGCCCAGCATCGACAGCGCCTCGGCCACCGTGTCGAGGTAGGCGCGGTCGAACACGCCGATCACCTGGTGGGTGGCGCCCGCCGGGTTGGCGAGGGGACCGATGACGTTGAACGCGGTGCGGATGCCCAACTCGCGACGCACGTTGCCCACGTGCCGGAACGCCGGATGGTGCGAGGGCGCGAACATGAACCCCACCCCCACCTCGTCGATGCACCGGCCGATGGCGTCGGGGCTGAGGTCGACCCGCGCGCCGAGGGCCTCGAGCACGTCGGCGCTGCCGCAGCCCGAGGTGACCGCGCGGTTGCCGTGCTTGGCCACCTTGGCGCCCGCTCCCGCGGCCACGAATGCGGCGCCGGTGGAGATGTTCACGGTGGACGGCCCGCCGCCGGTGCCGCAGGTGTCCACGAGGAGGTGGGAGTCGTCAACCGCGACGTGCTCGGCGCGGTGCCGCACGGCCTGCGCGAGGCCGGAGAGCTCGGTCGCCGTGACGCCCTTCGCCCGAAGCGCCGTGAGGAACGCCGCCACCTGTATCTCGGTGGCCTCGCCGTCCATCATCACGCCCACGGCGCGCTCCACGAGGTCGCGCGAGAGGTCCTCTCCCGCCACGAGGCGCTCGAGGCACTCTGTGAGCACGGGATCGGGCGTCATGCGGACATCCCCAGGAAGTTCCGGAGCAGCGACTTGCCCTCCCCCGAGAGGATCGACTCGGGGAGGAACTGCACGCCCTCAACGGGAAGGTCGCGGTGGCGGAGCCCCATGATGACGTCGCCGTCGCACCAGGCCGACACCTCGAGCACGTCGGGCAGGCTCTCGCGCTCCACCACGAGCGAGTGGTAGCGCGTGGCGGTCATGGGATCGGCAAGCCCGGCGAACACCGTGCGGCCGTCATGGGCGATCTCGCTGGTCTTGCCATGCACGGGTTCGCTGCCCCGCACCACCGTTCCGCCGAATGCCTGCCCGATGGCCTGGTGGCCGAGGCACACGCCGAGGATCGTCATCTCTCCCGCGAGGTCACGGATGGCGTCGAGCGAGATGCCGGCCTCGTCGGGCGTCTTGGGCCCCGGGGAGATGACCAGGTGCGTGGGCGCGAGGTCGCGGATGCCCTCGACCGTGATGCGGTCGTGCCGGAAGACGTCCACCTTCGCCCCGAGCTCGGCCAGGTACTGGAAGAGGTTGTAGGTGAAGGAGTCGTAGTTGTCGACGATCACCACGTGGGGCTGCGCGGCCATGGTCACCAGTCCTCCTGCTGGGCCGCCACCTCGATGGCGCGGAACATCCCCGCGGCCTTGCGCTGGGTCTCCTCGAACTCCGACTCGGGGTCGGAGTCGGCCACCACGCCGGCGCCAGCCTGCACATGGCAGCGGCCGTCCCGGCACACGATGGTGCGGATGGTGATGCAGGTGTCGAGGTTGCCGTCGAAGCCGATGTAGCCCACCGCGCCGCCATAGGGGCCGCGCTTCGTGGGCTCGAGCTCGTCGATGATCTCCCTGGCGCGCACCTTGGGGGCCCCGGAGAGCGTGCCGGCGGGGAAGGTGGATCGCAGCGCGTCCACGGCCGGGCGGCCCTCCGCGAGCTGGCCCACCACGCTGCTCTCGATGTGCATCACGTGGCTGTAGTACTCGACCACCATGAGGTCCTTCACGCGCACGGATCCGGGTGCGCACACGCGCCCCAGGTCGTTGCGACCCAGGTCGACAAGCATCACGTGCTCGGCGCGCTCCTTGGGATCGGAGAGCAGCTCCTCGGCGAGGGCGAGGTCCTCCGCGCGGTCGGCCCCGCGCTGCCGCGTGCCGGCGATCGGGCGGGTCTCCACCACGCCCTCGGTCACCTTCACGAGCATCTCGGGGGACGACCCGGCCAGCTGCACGTCGCCGCAGTCGATGAAGAACATGTAGGGCGACGGGTTCACGGTGCGCAACCCGCGGTACACCGCGAAGGGCTCGAGGCCCACGGTGGCCGAGAACCGCTGTGATGGCACCACCTGGAAGGCGTCGCCCGCGAACACGTACTCGCGCACGGCCTCCACGGCCTCGCAGAAGCGCTCGCGCCCGGTGTTGCTCTCCACCGGACCCACCTCCACCGGGCCGTGCGGCGCGGGGTGCGGCACGGGGCCCTGCAGGCGGTCCTTGATCGAGCGGATCGCCTTCACCGCATCGCCATAGGCCGCGGCCGGGTCGACGCCCTCCTCCACGGCGCACGGCACGATGATGGTGGTGGATCGGCGCAGGTGGTCAAACAGCACGATGGGCCCCGTGAGCATCATCACCATGTCGGGGATGCCCAGGTCGTCGTCGGGCACGTCGGGCAGGTGCTCCACCGTGCGCACGAGGTCGTAGCCGAAGAAGCCCACGGCGCCGCCCCAGAAGGCGAGCGGCTCGGCCGGCGGCGCCATGGCCGCGTCGTCGACGAGTGACTGGATGACGCCGAAGGGGTCGTCCGCGTCGAGGTCCTCCTCGCTGCCGTCGGGGCGGCGCAGGGTCACCCGGCCGCCCTCGGCGCGGATGACCGCCTGCGGCTCGATGCCGATCATCGAGTACCGCCCGAGGCGCTGCCCCTGCTCGGCGCTCTCGAGCAGGAAGCACGGACCGCCCCCGCGCAGCTTGAGCATGGCGCTCACGGGGGTCTCGCAGTCATCGAGGTACGTGTGGGCGAGCGGCACCTGGCGGTACGTGCCCGCAGCGGCGCGCACGCCGTCGAGGCCGGGGGTCACGGGCAGGTCATCGCCGGCCGCGTGCTCGGGCACGTCGATGCGCAGCGTGGTCACCCGGCTGACCGCCTCCGCGACGCCAGCTCCTCGGCCACCTCGGCCAGGCTCACGCCCTGCGCCTGCCACAGCACCATGAGGTGGTAGAGCAGGTCGGCGCTCTCGTACACCAACTGGTCGTGCTCGCCGCCCTTCGCGGCGATTGCCACCTCGGTGGCCTCCTCGCCGACCTTCTTGCACATGGTGTCGATGCCCTTCGCGAGCAGCGATGCGGTGTACGACGACTCCGGGTCGGCATCGGCGGCGCGGGCCGTGATGATGGCCTCGAGGTCGGGCAGCATGGCGAAGGGCGCGTTGTCGGCCCCCACGTCACCCTGGAGCGGGTCGTGGAAGCATGAGGTGTCGCCCGTGTGGCACGCGGGGCCGGCGGGCACGACGGACACCACGATGGCGTCGGTATCGCAATCGGTGGCGATCCCCGCGACCTCCTGCGTGTTGCCGCTGGTGGCCCCCTTGTGCCAGAGCTCCTGGCGCGAGCGGCTCCAGAACCAGGTCTCGCCGGTCTCGAGGGTCTTGGCCAGCGACTCAGCATTCATCCAGGCGAGCGTGAGCACGCGGCCGGTCTCGGCGTCCTGCACGATGGCGGGCACCAGCCCGTCATCGCCAAAGCGCACGCGGTCCGACGCCTCGCCGTCCTGGGAGTCGGCAGCCGCGCTCATGCGGCCACGCCCATGAGCGCATCGACCATGTCAGCGGCGCTCGCCGTGGCCACGCGCTGCGCGCCGGCATCGAGCAGGAGGATCGCCTCGTCGAGCCTGGTGATGCCGCCCGCGGCCACCACCCCGATGTCCGAGGCGAGGCAGTTGCGCATCACCTCGACGTCCTGCGGGCTGGCCGGGCCCGAGAGCCCCGTGGCCGTGACGGCGAAGTCGGCTCCGGCGATGGCGGCCACCTGGCATGCCCTGCGAAGCAGGCGCTCACCCAGGAGGGGGGCCTCCACGACGGCCCGCACCATCACGTGCGCGCTCGTGGCGTCGCGGGCGGCATCGACGACCGCGCCGAGGTCGGCGCGCGCCACGCCCGGGCGGCCGGAGAGCAGCGCCGAGACGTTCATGACCACGTCGAGCTCGCGCGCGCCCGCCGCGATGGCGGCCCGGGTGACGGCCACCTTCGTCGCCGTCTCGTCGGTGCCGAACGGGTAACTCACCACCGTGGCCACCTTGACGTCACCGCCCCCCAACGCCTCGGCAGCCGCGCGCACCATGGTGGGCGGCACGATGACCGACGCCATGTGCAGGCGCGCCGCGGCAGCGCAGTGCGCCGCCAGGTCACCAGGGGTGACGCCGGCGCGGAGCAGGGTGAAGTCGCAGCTCTTCGCGAGCTCGCGGGCCCTCACGAAGCACGTCCTGAAGGGGCGTTCAGCATGGCGCGGAAGTATAGGCGGGGACGGTCGCCGCCCGGGGACGGCGCCCTCAGAGGCCCAGGCGGTCCAGCATGGCGTCGTCGCGGCGCCATTTCGGCCTCACCTTCACCTGGAGGTCGAGGTGCACGGGCTCACCCCAGGTGCGGGAGAGCACCTCGCGGGCCTGGATGCCGATGTCGCGGATCATCCCGCCCCCCTTGCCCACCACGATGCCCTTCTGGCTCTCGGTCTCGACGAAGACCCAGGCCTCGACGCGCCGGCCCGTGCGCGCCGGCGTGATCTCCTCCACCTGCACCGCGAGGGCATGCGGAACCTCGTCGCGCAGCCGCTGGATCGCCGCCTCGCGGATCATCTCGGCCGCCATTTCCTCGTCGGTCTGGTCGGTGCTCACTCCCTCGGGGAAGTACGGCGGCCCCTCGGGCAGCAGCGCGGGGAACTCCTCGCGCAGCGCCGCGAGGCCCTCGCCGGTGAGCGCGCTCACCGGGTGGATGGCCCGGAACGACGGCACCAGCTCGGCGGCCTGCGCGATGACCTCGGGCAGGCGGTCGCGTGGCACGCGGTCGACCTGGTTCACCACCACCACCACCGGAATGCCGGTCGATGCCAGCCGCTCGGCGATGAAGCGGTCGCCGCGGCCGATCTCCTCCGCGGCGTTCAGCACGAAAAGCGCGGCGTCGGTGTCGGCCACCGTGCGGTCGACGGTGTCCTGCATGCGCTCGGTCAGGCGGTCGGCGGGGCGCTGGAACCCGGGGAGGTCGAGCAGCACGGCCTGCCAGCCGTCCCCGCGCGCCACCGCCAGCACCCGCCTTCGGGTGGTCTGGGGCCGGGCGGACACCGCCGCCACGTGCTCCCCGGCGAGGGCATTGGCGAGCGTCGACTTGCCCACGTTCGGCCGGCCCGCCAGGGCCACGAGCCCCGACCGCAGCATCTCGGGAGGCACTCGATCAGCCCCAGATCTGGAAGAGCAGCAGCGTGACCCCCGCGCCGAGCAGCGCGCCGGCCACCACCTCGACCGCGGAATGGAACCCCGCCTCCACCCGCGACTGCGCCACGAGCAGGGCGATGAGGAACGCCAGGGTGGACACCAGCGCCCCGTGCGTGAGCGGAAGCACGATGAGGGTGATGGCCATCCACGCCGCGAAGGCCACGGCGGCGTGCCCCGACGGGAATCCGCCGCGAAGCGCCGTGCCCGCGCCCGAGTAGGCCTTGAGCGCCACGACCGCGATGACGGCCACCACGATGACGATCACCGCCACGTGCGTGGGCGCCTGCCGCACGCCCTGCAGCAGGTCGCGCCCGGGCTCCGACAGCCGTCCGTAGAGGATGAGGTACGCCACGGCGATCGCCGCGAGCGCGGCGATGAGCACCGCTCCGGCCGCCACGTCCTTCGCGATCTTCACGAGCGGGTGGTATGAGGTGACCACCGCGTCGATGGCTGCCTCGAGCGCCGTGTTGAACATCTCCGCAACGAGCACGAGCGCCACCACGATGACCAGGGCGAGCAGCTCGAAGCGGCTCACCCCGAGCACGAGCGCGAGGATGAGCACCAGCAGGCCGGCGGCCACGTGGATCTGCATGTTGCGCTGCGTGCGCAGCACGAACACGATGCCCTCGAATGCCCAAGTGAACGACCAGCGCAGCGACCCCTGCCGGGGGAGCGCCCCGGGCCGTGGCTCGCGCAGCAGGCGCTGCGCCGGGCGGTCGTCGTCGGGCGTGCTCATCGCGCCTCCGCCGCGTGCACGATGTCGTCCTGCAGGGCCAGCATCTCGCCGTCGTCGACCTCGTGGTCGTAGCCCACGAGGTGCAGCAGCCCGTGCACGGCCAGGGTGGTGAGCGGATCCTGGGCTGCCTCCGGGCAGATCAGGATGTCGCCGAGCTCGGGCGGCGGGCCGTCCAGCGGCCACTCCCGCGCCTCGGGGCCATCAACCGGGAACGACAGCACGTCGGTGGCCTCGGGCTTCCCGCGATACTCCCCGTTGATCGCCGCCATCTCGGCGGGAGACACCACCACCAGCCCCACCGTCGCCCGCTCCACGCCCACCTGCGCGCAGGCGAAGCGCACGTGCTCCACGAGCGGCGCCAGGTCGGTCGCACGCGCCCCGTCGCCCAGGCGTGCCTCGACCTCGATCAGGTCTCGTCGCCCCACGGGTTGTCGCCCTCCTCGTGCACGCGGTAGGCCTCGACGATGCGCTGCACGAGCTTGTGGCGCACCACGTCGTCCTTGGTGAACCGCACCACGCCGATGCCGGGGATTCCGCCGAGCACGCGCTCGATGTCCGCGAGGCCCGACCGGCGCTCCCGCGGAAGGTCGACCTGCGTGATGTCGCCGGTGACCACCACGGTGGATCCGAAGCCCAGGCGCAGCTAGGGCGTATTTTTTATAAAAATGATAGGACCTTAAAAGTTCGCCCTTGTAATGGATTGACCGTGGCCTGTGTGTTTCTCTTCGTATATCGCCGTAATATTAAGTTAGAATTGAAGAATCTAATTGTGAT
>SXZC01000009.1 GCA_005788075.1 Actinomycetota bacterium | reverse complement strand
GTGCACGGCTGCACCGTGGAGGACGAGTGCCTGATCGGCATCGGCGCGACCGTCCTCAACGGCGCGGTGATCGGGCGTCAGAGCATCGTCGGTGCCCACGCCCTGGTGCCGGAGGGCATGGAGGTGCCCGAGGGCGTGCTCGTGATCGGGGTTCCCGCCAAGGTGCGACGGGAGCTCACCGACGAGGAGCGCGCGGGCCTCGCGGCCCAGGCAGCGCGTTACGTGGCCAACGCGGCGCGACACGCCGCGGAGGCCACGCAGATCACCTGACCCGGGCCTAGGTGAGGGTGTACTCGGGCCCGCTGCCGCCCTCGGGCGGGGTGAGCTGGCCGCCCTTGGCGGTGATGGCGCCGCACTGCACGCAGTTCGGGTTGTTCATGCGCACGTGCACCATGCCGTTGCTCTCCGAGCCGTCCACGATCTCGTACACCTTCGCGGGGCACATGTTCTCCCACGAGACCGCGAGCTCCTTGGGCACCTCGGTGCGGATGCGGATGTGGTTCGGCTGGTCGTCGCGCGTCTTGTTGCCGCTGAGGAACACCGACGAGAGCTTGTCGAAGATGTACTCGCCGTCGGCCTTCGGGTAGTCGCGCTCCGGGCCGATGATCACCGGCTCGTCCTTGTCGGCCTTGATGGTGACCTTCTTGGGGAACTTGCCCCCGGTCATCACCATCATGCCGGTAACCATGCCGCCGTAGATGAAGCCCTTCTGATACGAGGGGCGGAAGTTGCGGACCTTCCAGAGGTCCTTCCACACCTCGGAGTCCTTGATGGCCTCGTCGTAGTTCCAGAGGCCGGTGGTCTCCTCGACCGTGCCGTCCTTGATCGACTTGGCCACCTGCTCGGCGGCGATGATGCCCGACTTCATGGCGTAGCTCACGCCCTTGAGCGCAGCCGCGTTGAGGAAGCCGGCCGAATCGCCGCACAGCACGGCGCCCGGCACGTGGAAGCGGCTGGGGAGGCCGTAGATGCCCCCGGCGGGGAGGGTCTTGGCCCCCCATGCCACGCGGCGGCCGCCCTCGAGCACGTTCTTGAAGAGCGGGTGGGTCTTCGCCTGCTGCAGCAGGTCGTGCACGGAGAGGTTCGCGTCAGCGGCGTCGAGCCCCACGACCATGCCGATCGACACCATGTTGCCGCCCATGGGGTACATCCACGTGCCGCCGTACTCGCGCCACTTCGTGCCCATGCGCAGGGGCCAGCCGATGGTGTGGATGACGCGATCGAGAGGCTTGTCGACCTCCCATACCTCCTTCACGCCAATCTCGTAGATCTGCGTGCTGTCCTGGTCGAGCTCGAAGTGCTTGCGCAGCACGCCGGCCAGGTGGCCCTGGGTGCCCTCGCAGATGACGGTGACCTTCGCGCGGAGCTCGACGCCCGGCTCGAAGGTGGAAAGCTCCTCGCCCTCGCGGCCACGGCCCTTGTCACCGGTCTTCACGCCCACCACCCGGCCGTCCTGCACCAGCAGCTGCTGGGCGTCGGTCTCGGGGAGCATGTACGCGCCGAACTCCTCGGCCTGCTCGGCCATGAAGCGCGAGAGCTGGCTGATGGAGACCACCCAGTTGCCGTCGTTGTGGAGGAACGGCGGGGTGGGGATGCGGATCTTCGAGCCCTTGCGCAGGAAGTAGACCGACTCCTTGTGGACCTCCTCGAACACGCCGGGGGTCTCACCGGGTGCGGCGTCCGGGAAGAGCGACTTGAAGGGTCCGGGGCGCATGACCGACCCCGACAGCAGGTGCGAGCCGGGGCCCTTGCCCTTCTCGACGATGGCGATCGGCACCTCGCCGAGCGACTCCATCAGCTCTTCATCCTCGGCCATCAGCTGGCCCAGGCGAATCGCGCCGGCCAGGCCGGCCGGGCCTGCGCCGACGAAGAGGACACCGACCTCGATGTACTCGTCCTCGCCCGCCTCCGGGGCGATGACGTAGTCGGATGGACGGTGTCGCGGCGGGTACTCGGCAGGAATCGTGCTCATCGCGGAAAGGTCACCTTGAACGGGTCGAGTGGCACAAAAACCCCACTTATGCAGGGGTTTTATGGAGCATAGCGGATTCGAACCGCTGACCTCCTGGGTGCGATCCAGGCGCTCTCCCAACTGAGCTAATGCCCCTCGCGGTGCGGGATGCTAGCGCGGCGCGGTGACGTCGTCACCCCGGTAGTGTCCCGCGCCGTGCTCGACCTGAACGCCCACATCCTGCCCGGTATCCACGGCGCCACGCCGGGGCTCGCCGAGGCATGTGCCGCGTCGGAAGAGCTCGTCCGAGGCGGGGTCACCACAGCCGTCACTCCGGCGCTCATCGGTGACGATCCCGAGCACGACCTCGAAGCGGCAGATGCAGCTCGCCGCTTGCTCGAGGGGGAACTCGCCGCCCGCTCCGTGGCCCTCGACCTGCTTCCCGGAGCCGTCATGCCGGTCGAGCGCATCGCCGGCATCCCGGCCGATGTCCTGGCGCGATGCACCGCGGGCGGTGGTGGCAGGTGGCTGGTGGTCACGCTGCCGGATGCCGGCTGGCCGCTCGGCCTGCCCGATCTCCTTCAGGGCCTCGAAATCGGCGGCATCGGAATCGTGGTGGCGCACCCCGAGAGGTCGGAGTCGATGCAGGGCACCCCGGATCGCCTGCGCGACCTGCTGGGTCGCGGCGCGCTGGTGCAACTCGGGGCGGGCAGCCTGTCGGGCCAGTACGGCGCGCGGGTCGAGCGCGCGGCATTCAGCCTGCTTCGCAACGGCATGGTCACCGTCGTCGCCTCGGATGAGCCCTCCCCCACCGGTCACGCGCTCGACTTCCAAGAGGTGCTCACCGCGCTCGAGGGCGTCACCCGCCGACCCCGGGAGGAGGTCGAATGGATGGTGGACGCCGGCCCCCGCCGCATCGCCGCCGGCGAGCCCGTGCGCCCGCCCCGCCTGGTTCCCCTGCCCCGCGGAGTGGGCTAGGCCGAGCGGGCCTCGCGGATGGCCTCGAGCGTGCGCGGAAGGCCATCGTCCACCGCCACGGCGGCCGTCCACCCGAGCACCTCGGCGGCACGGCTGGCATCGAGGCAGCTGCGCTGCAGCTCGCCGGTGCGCGCAGGCGCGAAGGTCGGATCGGGAGCACCGAGGATGCGCGCGAGGTCGAGCACCGACACCTCGCGACCGGTGCCGATGTTGGCGGTCAGGTCATCGGGTCCCGACTCGGCGCGCAGGAAGGCATCCACCACGTCGTCCACGTACACGTAGTCGCGCGTCTGCAGGCCGTCCCCGAACACCGTCACCGGCTCGCCATCGATGATGCGGCCCGAGAAGATGGCCACCACGCCGGCCTCGCCGTGCGGGTCCTGGCGGGGTCCGTACACGTTGCCCAGCCTCAATCGGGTGGTCGCGATGCCATAGAGGCGCCCGTACAGGCCGCAGTACCCCTCGCCCGCGAGCTTGCTCTGCCCGTAGTGCGACATCGGGCGGGGCTCCGCGTTCTCAGGCGTGGGGATGGCCAGGCCCGGGTACTCGCCGTACGAGCCCCCGCCCGTGGCCGCGAATACCACGCGGGCGTTGTTCACCCGGGAGGCCTCGAGGATCGCCAGGGTGCCGGCGATGTTCACGTCGGCGTCGAACGCCGGGTCGGCGATGGCCTTGCGCACGTCGGCTTGCGCGGCCAGGTGGAAGATGACGGGTGCCCCCGCGCGCTCGGCGATGTCCGCCATCGCGGCGCCATCGCGGATGTCCACCTCGTGCAGGAAGGCCTCCGACGGCACGTTGCGCAGGTGGCCGGTCGAAAGGTCGTCGATCACGTGCACCTCGCGGCCGTCGGCGACGAGGGCGTCGGCGAGGGTGGATCCGATGAAGCCGGCCCCGCCCGTGACGATCGCCGGTGCCCCGCTACCCACTGCTAGCCTCGGATCCCATGCGGACCCCATGTCGCATTGTCGTCATGCGCGTCCTTGCCTCGCCGTCGCGGGGGAGCATCCACGACGCCCGAACCCGGCGCAAGTGCAGATGACCGGCGAACCGCCCAGCGGGCCGCTGCCCGACGTGCTGGCTCGCCTCGCCACCGACATGCCCGCGTCCGACACCGGGCGCGGGCGATCTGCTCGTGCGCGGGTGCTCGGGTGGGTGCTCATGATCGGCACCGTGGGGCTCGTGATCGCCTCGGCCATCGTGGTGGCCCAGCCGTGACGGGCACGTTCATCTCGCTGGAGGGCGTTGACGGCTCTGGAAAGAGCACCCAGGCCGTGATGCTGGCCGACGCCCTGCGCGACCGCGGGCACGATGTCGTGCATGTGCGCGAGCCGGGCGGCACCCCCCTCGGAGAGGCCGTGCGTGAGGTGGTGCTCGGACCCGACGCCATGACGCCCTGGGCGGAGGCCTTCCTCTTCGCGGCTGCGCGCGCCCAGCTGGTGGCCGACGTCATCGCTCCCGCCGTGGAGGCGGGCACATGGGTGGTGGCCGATCGCTTCCTCGATTCATCCCTCGCCTATCAGGGGGAGGCGCGCGGGCTCGGCATCGACCGGGTCGCCGCTGTGAACGCCCCCGGCATCGGCCACTTCATGCCCGACCTCACGGTGATCCTCGACCTGCCCCCGGGGGCGGCGGTCGACCGCCGGGCGGGGCGCGGGAGCGTCGACCGCATCGAGGGCGAGGGCGAGGCTCTGCAGGAGAGCGTGGCCGAGGGCTACCGGGAGGTGGCACGCCTCTATCCCGACCGCGTGCATCTCGTCTCGGCCGATGGCACGCTCGACGAGGTGCATGCTCGCGTCATGGCGACGGTGGTGGGATCCCTCTGATGCTGGAGGTCCCGGGCCAGCCCATCGCCGAGCGCATCCTCTCGGCGAGCGCGGGGCGTGCCTCCCCTCCCCAGCAACTGCTGCTACACGGCCCCCGGGGGTCGGGCAAGCGGCGCGCGGCCCGGGCAATGGCGTGGGCGCTGGTGGATCCCAGCGGCACTCATGATCCCGACGAGGAGTCACTGGACATCTCCACGGTCGCCGCCTCGGGCACGACGATCCGCCTTCAGGACGAGCTCGAGCCCGTGCTCGCCGACCTGGCGTCGCGGCCCGTGGTCGGCGTGCGGCGGGTGATGATCATCGATGGTGCGGAACGCCTGCGCCCGCAGGAGGGAGCCGACCGCATCCTGAAGCTGCTCGAGGAGCCCCCTCCCCTCTCCCACGTCATCCTCGTGACCGACCACCTCCCCGACCTCATCCCCACCATCCGCTCGCGCTGCATGCTGGTGCCGTTCCGCACGCCGGGGTGGGAGGTCATCGCCGGCGAGCTCGAGGCCCGTGGCGAGGCCCCGGCCGATTCCCGTGCCCGAGCGCGCGCCGATGGGCTGGTTGCCCTGCAGGTGGGGCCCTTCGAGCGCCGGCTCAGGGGCTTCGGCACCGATCTGGGCATGGCGAGCCTCGAGGCCGCTGCAGGCGGGGCCTCCCTCGTGCACGACATCCAGTCGGCCATGGAAGCCGCAGCCGGAGAGCACCCGTCGGAGGAGCTCGAGCGCCTGCGCGCCGAGGCGGCCGCCCTCGAGGGCAAGCGCGGCGGAAAGACGGCCGCCAAGAAGGCCGATGACGAGGAGCGGCGCCAGCGGCGGAGGCTCCTGACCGAGGGCTGGGGGCACGTGCTCGACGGGGTGGCCGCGGTGCATGCCGACGCCCTCGCGGTGGCCATTGGTGCCGAGGGGGCCGTGCGGCACGAGCACCTGATCGAGCGCCTGCGGGCGGTGGCGCACCCCGAGCGCCAGGTGGAGATCGAGACACGGCTGCAGGAGATCCAGCGCACGCGGGCCGGCTTCCGCCTCAATCCCCTCGCCGACCTCTGGATGG
>SXZC01000088.1 GCA_005788075.1 Actinomycetota bacterium | reverse complement strand
GGGACCGCGCCGGATTCGCACCGGCTTCCCTCACCACCGCCCATGGCGTTGTGGGCGCAGCCTACCCGGTGCCAGGCACGGGACCCAAGGGGCGGCGGCCACTCGCCGAAACGGGATCGGCATTTGCGGGGGGCCGCAAATGCATCATCCCCGGCTGCGATCGCCGCCACCCCTTGGGCCACGTGCCTGGCATGGGGATGGCCGACCGACCTACGATCGCCGCCGCCCCTTGGGTCACGTGCCTGGCACCGGGGTTGCCGACCGACCTAGAGCGGGGGGAGCACCACGCCGTGGGCCAGGGCCATGCCGGCGATCACCAGGCTGCCCATCACCACCACGCCCACGGCCAGGCGCACAACCGCGCGCCCGCCCGCACCGAACCGCTGCTGGACGCCCGGGGCGAGGGACCCCGGTGCGGCCCAGGCCATCCAGATGGCCAGCACGCCGCCCGCCAGCAGGTAGTCGACCACCACGAATGCCGACGGCAGGTCGTCCCGCAGCACCTGGGCGGCCAGCACCACCACGGCCGCGATGAAGAGCAGCATCAGCAGGGTGCGCACCGCGCCCCGCACGCCCAGCACCTTCACGCCCTCCGCGGCCTCCTGGCCGCCGTGGGCCAGCGCCACCTGCATGCGGCGCTCGCCGGCGATCATCCGCGTGAACAGCAGCCCGACTCCCAGCAGCAGTGCGAGGTGCGGGATGTGCGCGAGCAGCAGGTCCATGGCGCCCTAGGCCTGGGTTCCCCCGCGCAGGGTCACCGCCGACGGATCGTCGAACGGCGACTTCCGCAGGGTGGTCCAGAGGTTGTAGGCGAACACCAGCTGCGCGGCCACGAGCAGGCCGAGGAATCCCAGCGAGACGTGCGTGAGCGTGAGGTACTGGTCGGGCAGCACGGCCCAGCGGCGCGGCGCGCCCTCGAGGCCCTGGATCATCTGGCAGGTCACCCAGCCATAGGCCCCGACGACCGTGCCCCACAGGTGCCAGCTGCCGAGGCGCTCGTTCCACCAGGGCTTGCCCATGAGCTCCGGCAGGAACGCGTACATCGCGCCGAAGATGAGCAGGCCCATGTTGAGGAAGGCCATGTTGTGGAAGTGGCCGACGATCCAGAGCGTGTTGTGGAGCGTCTCCTGGAACGCCGCCGTGGCGTTGATGATGCCCTGCAGCCCCGCGATGAGCCACGAGATGATGCCCGCGACCAGGAACTTCGACGCCACGTTCCACTGGAAGTTCGAGCGCCAGATGGTCGCGGCGATCGAGTAGAGCGAGAGCGCGGACGGCAGCACGAGCGCGTAGGTGGTGGGCTGCATGATCGTGCCCAGCGTCTGCTGCACGTTCTCGCCGTCGGGGTAGTTCATGTAGAGGTGGTGCGCCCACACGAACAGGTTCATGGTGAGGGCGATGAGCCACGCCACGGCCACCGCCTTGCCGGCCACCAGCTCGCGCCCCGCGTAGCGGGGGATGAGGTAGTAGTAGGTGGCGGCCGCGGGGAACAGCAGCAGGTAGACGACCGGGTGCCCGAAGGCCCACAGCAGGTTGCCGGCCAGCAGCACGTTGATCGAGAAGCCGTTGCTGGCCGACTGGATGATGTTGAACACCAGGAGCAGCGCGAACGGCAGCGTGGCCAGGAACATGTCCACGGCGTTCACCGCCAGCGGCAGCACCGGGTAGGGCTCCTTGCCACGGTCGCTCTTGAAGCGCGACGGGAACAGCAGGCCGAATCCGAACGTGAGGCCGATGCGCTGGCCCACGGTGTCCTTGCGCGCCTTGAGCGCGGGCGAGATGGCGGTCTGCAGCACGGCGGCGCAGTACGCGAGGATCGACACGCCGGCCATGAGCACCGAGAACGAGAAGACGCCCGTGACCGTGTCGCTCCACTGCCCGGCCGAGAAGAACGGCAGCGGGTAGAGGAACACCCATGAGCCGGCGAAGCCCGAGAGCAGGGTGGTGAGCACGATGCCGATCACGCCCAGCACCATCGTCCAGTACATGATCTCGGGGAGCACGAAGCTGCGGATGGGGAAGCCCACCTTCATCAGCACCCAGAACGAGATGCCCATGAGGAAGAACCCGGCCCAGGCGATGAATGCCCCGAGCCCGTGGGCGGTCATCACCGCGTACCAGAAGTTGTCGCCCAGGGAGATGACCTCGCCCTGGCGCAGGCGCAGCAGCAGCCCGAGGATCCCGGACACCACGAGGAACGCCGTGGAGGTCCAGATGATGCGCAGCACGAGGCGGCGCGTCCTGGCCTGCACGAGCGCGATGGGCATCTCGGAGTCGTCGTAGGGCAGCGCCCCGGCGGGGGCGGGCGGCACGGCAGTGGTCATCATGCGGTCACCTGGAAGGCCGGGTAGATCATCTTGTGGTGCTGGTATCCGCAGAACTCCAGGCAGCGGATCTCGTAGGTGCCGGGCTCGGTGAACCGGTATGAGCGCGAGATCGTGTAGCCGGGGATGGCCTCGACGTTCATGATCATCTGCCCCTTCGGGTTGTAGAGCGCCATGGCGTGGTTGACGTCCTTGGACGTGACGTTGAACTCGACGTCCTGGCCCACGCGCACCGACGTGGGCTGCACGAGGAACCCGAACTGCACGCCCTCGACCTTCACCTGGACGTCCTTCGGGCTGTCGTCCTCGCTGAACCACGGCGCCTGCCAGATGGTCATGCCGAGCAGGATCGCCAGCAGGACCACCACGAACACGCCCCACCAGGGCTCCGCGCGCTCGGCGCGCTCGATGTCCACTCCCTGGCCCTTGTCGCGGCGGCCGGCCCTGGTGGACCACAGCACGCCGATGGCGATGATCAGGCCAAGCGCGACGAAGATCAGGTATCCGGTCGCGATGCCCGTGCCCAGCGATGTCATCATGCCCGCGACGGTATGAGGCGCCCCCCGGCCCCTCAATTCGTGATCCATACGGGTCGTGCATGCGGGTTTCCCGCATAACCACCCGGATGGCTAGGGCGCGAGCCGCTCCACCGACCAGCCCGACGTCCCCCGCACGGCCAGCAGCCGGTCATGCAGCCCGTCGGGGTCCTCCTGCCAGAACTCGATCGCCCGCGGCTCGAGGCGCTGGCCGATCCACCCGTCCGGCACCCCGTCGGCGTCACCCTCGGCCCGCACGGCGGCGAGGCGTCGGTGCAGGTCGGCGCGCGACCCCAAGCGCTCGCCCTGCCGCCATGCGCGGGCGGCCAGGCGCGTCTCCGGGCGACGCCGCGCGAAGTAGGCGGCCACCTCGTCATCGGGGACCAGCCGCACCGCCCCCTCCACCCGGGCCTGCCGTGCGAGCCCCGCCCAGTAGAACACCCCGGCGGCGTCCGGGTGCGCCGTGAGCTCCCGCGCCTTGCGCGACGCGGAGTCGGTGAGCCAGTCGATTCCCGCGGCGCCCCACCCGCGCACGAACACCATGCGCGCCGAGGGACGTCCGTCCGGCCCCGTGGTGGCGAGCGTCATCGCCGTGGCCTGGGGCTGCTCCGTGGCCCGCGCCTCGTCGATCCACGCGGCCAGCACGCGGAGCGGGTCGGGCGCGATCTCCTCCGGCAGCAGGGGGGCCATGCCCGCAACGGTAGCCTGCCGGGCATGGCGCGCATCGACGTACCCGCATGGATCCCCCGTGTCGCGATGGCCGGGGATGACGAGCTGCCGTCGCTCGGCGAGCAGCCGGTGGTCTCGCCGTATGACCGCGATGAGATCGCCCGCGTGGCGATCTCGGGCGAGGACGCCGTCGACCAGGCGGTGGCCGTGGCGAAGGCGGCGCTGGGCAGCGCGCCGTCGGCGGCCGAGCGCGCGCGGGTGCTCGATCGCGCCGCCGCGCTCGTGGCCGAGCGGGCCGACGAGCTCGCCACCGTCATCGCGGCGGAGGCCGGCAAGCCCATGAAGCAGTCGCGGGGCGAGGTGGCGCGCTGCGTGGACACCCTCACCTTCTCGGCGGCGGTGGCGCGCACCCTCGGCGGCGAGGTGATCCCCATGGATGCCGCCGACTCCGGGGTGGGGCTGATGGGCATGACGGTGCGGGAGCCGGTGGGCGTGATCGCCGCCATCACGCCGTTCAACTTCCCGCTCAACCTCGTGGCGCACAAGCTCGGGCCCGCCGTCGCCGTGGGCGCCCCCGTGGTGCTGAAGCCCGCGGGGCGCACGCCGCTGTCGGGTCTGGCCCTTGCGGCGATCTTCCGCGAGGCGGGGTTGCCGCCGGGGATGCTGGGGTGGGTGCTGGGCGACGGAGTGGCCGGCGAGCCCCTCACGGCGCACCCCGACGTGTCGATGGTGTCGTTCACCGGCAGCAGCACGGTGGGCTGGGCGATCCGCGCCGCGCGCCCGGACATCCGCGTGGCGCTCGAGCTGGGCAACGCCACCCCGGTGATCGTGCACGACGACGCCGACCTCGCGCGGGCCGCGCGCGCCATCGCGGGGAGCGCCTTCACCCATGCCGGCCAGTCGTGCATCTCGGTGCAGCGCGTGCTGGTGCAGCGCGAGGCGCACGACGCCCTCATGCAGGAGCTGCTTCCCCTCGTGGACGCCCTGGTGGTGGGCGACCCCCTCGATGAGTTCACCGACGTGGGCCCGGTGATCGACTCGGAATCGGCCGACCGGGTGCTCGACTGGATCGCCGAGGCCACGCAGCTCGGCGCGCGCGTGGTTCGCGGGGGCGAGCGCCTTCCCGAGGGACCCGCGATGCTGGCCCCCACGGTGCTCGACGGCGTGGCGCCCTTCGCGCGCCTGATGCGCGATGAGGCCTTCGGGCCCGTGATCGCGGTGTGCGTGTACGACCGCGTGGATGACGCCATCGCGATCGCCAACGACAGCCCCCTCGGGCTGCAGGCGGGTATCTTCACCGCCCGGGTGGACCGCGCCATGGCGTGGGCGCGGCACCTCGACTTCGGCGGCGTGGTGATCAACGAGACCCCGACCTTCCGCGCCGACCACATGCCCTACGGCGGCAGGCGCGGGTCGGGCGACGCACGCGAGGGCCCGGCCGCGGCCGCGCTCGAGATGACCTATCCCAAGCTGGTCATCACCCGGGTGGATCCCGCCTGAACGACGGAGCCCGGCGCGATGGCCGGGCTCCGGTTCCAGATGGCGGGAGACGGATTTGAACCTTCGTAGGCAGAGCCGACGGTTGTACAGACCGCTCCCTTTGACCACTCGGGCATCCCGCCAGATGGCCGCGGCACCTTAGCGAGCGCAGGCACTCGCCTCAATGACCTGCGGCCATCTGGCCGGATGGGTCCTAGCGGTGGAGGTCGAAGCGGTCGAGCTCCATCACCTTCGCCCATGCCGCGACGAAGTCGTGCACGAGCTTCTCCCCGGCGTCGTCGGCGGCGTACACCTCGGCGAGCGCGCGGAGCTCGGAGTTCGATCCGAACACCAGGTCGACCCGGCTGGCGGTCCAGCGCACCTCGCCGGTGTCGCGGTCACGCCCCTCGAACTCCTCCTCGGCCTTCGACACGGGCTGCCAGTCCGTGGCCATGTCGAGCAGGTTCGCGACGAAGTCGTTCGTGAGCGCGCCCGGCCGCTCGGTGAGCACGCCCACCGTGGAGCCCCCGGCGTTGGCGCCGATGCCGCGCATGCCGCCCACGAGCACCGTCATCTCGGGCGCGGTGAGCGTGAGGAGGTTGGCCTTGTCCACGAGAAGGCGCTCGGCCGGCCACGGATGGCCCGGTCGCAGGTAGTTGCGGAAGCCGTCGGCGAATGGCTGGAGGGCCGCGAACGACTCCACGTCGGTCCACTCCTGCGTGGCGTCGGTGCGCCCGGGCGTGAATGGCACCGTCACGTCCACGCCGGCGGCCCGCGCCGCCTGCTCCACTCCCACGCCGCCGGCGAGCACGATGAGGTCGGCAAGCGAGATGCGGATTCCGCTGCCGTTCTGCGCGCCGTTGAAGTCGGCCTGGATGCCCTCGAGCACTCCGAGCACGCGGTCGAGCTCGGCCGGATCGTTGGCCTCCCACCCGCGCTGGGGCTCGAGGCGGATGCGCGCTCCGTTGGCCCCGCCGCGGTGATCGCTTCCGCGGTAGGTGGAGGCCGACGCCCAGGCCGTGCGCACCAGCTCAGCCGTCGACAGCCCCGAAGCGGCGATCGCGGTCTTGAGCGTGGCCACCTCCGCGTCTCCCACCAGCGCGTGGTCCACCGGCGGCACCGGGTCCTGCCAGAGGAGCTGCTCCGCCGGCACCTCGGGCCCCACGTAACGGGCGATCGGGCCCATGTCGCGGT
>SXZC01000087.1 GCA_005788075.1 Actinomycetota bacterium | reverse complement strand
GATGGTGCTGCCCACCACCGACCCGGATCCCTTCATCACCACGGCGTGCTCGCTGCCCGGCGCGGAGACGAGTGAGTCGAACAGGTACATGTTGTTGCCCCTCATGCTGAGGGTGGGGGCATTCGCGCGGGCGCGGGCGACGGTGACCCCGAAGAACCAGTTGAACTGGCCGGCCGTGCTGATCCACGTGCCCGGCGCCGTGCCGGTCACGCCGAAGTAGGCGGCCTGCACGCCGCCGCTGAAGATGAGCGATCCGGCTCCGGTGAGGTTCACCACCGCCTGCACGCCCCCGGGCCCGGCCACCGCCACCATCCCCCGGAACTGCGTGGGCGCCACGACGTCGTGACGCCCTGGCTCGAGCACCATGAGCACCACGGGGCCGACCGGCGCGGCGTTCTCGAGCGCTGCCACGCGGGCGATGGTGCGGCAGGCGGTCGCCGCCCCCGGGTCGTTGCCGCGCACCAGGGCGCACCGGGCATCGTCGCCCGATACGGGGTCCACGCGCACGGACAGGTCGTTGGGGCCGGCGCCACCCGCAAGGGCCATGGCGGGCAGGCCAAGCGCGGCGAGAGCCAGCAGCGATGTGGGGACGAGGCGGTGCATCAGGGAGACCTTGCCACGGACGTTACTCCAGCCCGCGCGCACTGCTGCGGCCCGTGGGTCAGAGCGCCGACAGCACCGCGACCACGTCGCCATCGGGGCCCGGCCGCACGAACAGCCACCATCGGTAGAAGTCGTCGCGGGCGTCGGAGGTGATGGCCACCCCGCGCTCGGCGGAGTCGGTCGGGGTGAGCCGGAACACCGCGTCGGTCACCTCGCCGGCATCGAGCGCGTCGGCGCCGAGAGCCACGAGGGCCGCGGCCACGGCATCAGGCGCGCTGCCCTCTCCCCCCTCGTACCGGGCTCCGCAGCCGGGGCATGCGCCCGGCGTAATGTCATCCGCGGCCTCCACCACCACTGCCGCGCACAGCGGGCAGTCGAGCCGCGCGCTCACCGGGGCCGCCCTGCGGTCATCGCGTGGCGATGGGGATGATGAGCGAGGCCAGCACGATCACCGCCGCGGTGATGGTCATCCACGGGGTGCCGCGATCGCGCGTGAGGCGGTGCACCGCGTAGTAGGCCAGCACTGATGCCACGCCCGCAGCCACCACGGTGATGAACGAGGTGACGATCGTGAAGTCGCGCGAGGCCGCCACGCCCGCGAGCACCGCGGACAGCAGGGCGCCGAGCGCCACCGAGTCGAGCCCGCCAGCGTCGAAGTCGCGGATGTTGTTGGCCTCCCACAGCATCCAGATGCCGGCGAAGATGAACCACACGGCCATGATGAGCTCGGCGGTGGCGCGGGTCTCCACCGGGGTGCCGCGCCAGTCGAAGAACAGCAGCACGGCCTGCACGATCTGCACGCCGGCGGCCACGGCCACGGCGGGCCACGCGATGCCGAGCAAGCCCTTCTGGCCCGGGTTCATCTCGGCGATGCCCGGGATCTCCATCTCGGGATCGACCGGGTGAATGCGCCCGCTCGCGATGAGGCGCCCGCGCACCCAGATGCCGATGCCCAGAACCACCAGGCCGGCGATCGCGCCGATGATGAACGAGGTGAGGGCAACGCCGGCAGGGGTGCCCCCCGCCACGCGCATGGCGTTGTACACCACCACCCACCCGATGAGGATGGCGGAGAGGGACCATGAGATGAGGCGGCCGGGGGCCAGGCTCACGTGCGCTCCGCCTGGCCGCCGTCCACCACGAGGCACTGGCCCGTGACGTATTCGGCGCTCACGAGGTAGAGCATGGCATCCACGACGTCGCCCGGGGTGCCCACGCGGCCGAGCACTGTCTCGGCGGCCACGTTGGCCTCCACCTGGGCGCTGGAGTCGTCGGGCATCAGCACCGGGCCGGGGATGATGGCGTTGGTGAGCACGTCGGGCGCGTAGGCCTGCGCGAGGATGCGCGTGAGCATCACGAGGCCGGCCTTGCTCACCGAGTGCGGCGCGCGATGGGGCCACGGGCGCAGGCCCGCGACGTCCCCGATGTTCACGATGCGGCCGAAGCCCCGGCCGGCCATGGCCTGCCCGAGGGCCTGCGAGAGGAACATCGGCGCGGTGAGGTTGGTGGCCATGGCGCGGTCCCACATTGCCCGGTCCACCTGGTCGAACGGCGCGCTCTCCCAGGTGCTGGCCGAGTTGATGAGGATGTCCACGCCGCCGAGCGCCTGCTCGGCCTCGGCCGCCAGGGCCTCGGCGGCGCCAGGCTCGCCGAGGTCGGCCTGCAGCACCACGGCGTTCACGCCCCGCTCGCGGCAGGCGGCGGCCAGCGCCTCGGCGTCATCGGCCGATGAGCGGTGATGGATCGCCACGTCCACCCCGCTCGCCGCAAGCGCAGACACCATCGCCGCGCCCACGCGGCGCGCGCCGCCCGTCACCAGGGCGTGCTTTCCGGCGGGATCGATCACGCCGCCACCCCGGGGTGACTGTCACCAGCGCCGCCATCGCCGATGCCCATGAGGCGGGCCATGCCACGAGCCGCGCGGCCGCGGTGGCTGATGGCGGCCTTCTCGTCGCGGGTCATCTCGGCCAGCGTGCGATCGTCGCAGAGCGGACGGAACACCGGGTCGTACCCGAAGCCATCGCTGCCCGATGCCTCGCGCGTGATCTCCCCCGGCAGCACCCCGGCGCTGATGAGCACCGCGCCATCCGGGGCGATGCAGTAGAGCACGCACCCGAAGGCGGCCCCGCGTTGGTGACTGTCACCAAGCTCCTTGATCAGCAGGTTGCAGTTGTCCGCGTAGGTGGCGTCAGGGCCGGCGTAGCGGGATGAGTAGACGCCCGGACGGCCGTCCAGCGCGTGCACGAACAGGCCGGAGTCGTCGGCCATCACCCAGGCGTCGGCGGGAGCATCGGGGCGCAGGGCCTCGGCCTTGATGCGGGCGTTCTGCACCAGCGTGGTGCCGGTCTCCTCGGGGTCGAAGCCGTCGGGGGCGGCCGTCACGTCGGTGCCCGCGAGCAGGGCCTCGAGCTCGCGCACCTTGTCCTTGTTGCCCGTGGCCAGCATCACGCGCATGGGCTACCCCGCGATCGTGGCGCGCTGGATCGCCGTGAGCTCCACGCACCCGGCGAGGGCCATGTCGAGCAGGCCGTCCACCACCGCGCGCTCCACGGGCGGGCCCTCGGCGGTGGCCTGCACCTCCACCAGCAGGCCCGACCCGGTGGCCACCACGTTCATGTCCACCTCGGCGCGGGAGTCCTCCACGTAGGGCAGGTCGAGCAGCGACTGGCCGTCCACCACGCCCACGCTCACCGCCGCGATGCTGTCGCGAAGCGGCAGCTCGGCGATGAGCCCCTGGTCCACCAGCTGCTGCAGCGCCATCTCGAGGGCCACGTAGCCGCCCGTGATGCTCGCGCACCGGGTGCCGCCATCGGCCTGTATCACGTCGCAGTCCACCCACACCGAGCGCTCGCCCAGCTTCTCGAGGTCCATCACACTGCGCAGCGACCGGCCGATGAGGCGCTGGATCTCCGTGGAGCGGCCGTCCACCTTGCCGCGCGATGCGTCGCGCTGCTTGCGGGTGTCGGTGCTGCCCGGGAGCATCCCGTACTCGGCGGTGACCCACCCCTTGCCCGATCCCCGGCGCCAGCCCGGCACCTGCTCCTCCACCATGGCGGTGCAGATCACCCGGGTGTTGCCCGCGGCGATCAGCACGCTGCCGGTGGCACTCGTGATGAATCCGGGCTCGATCGTGATGGGCCGGAGCTCGTCCGGCTGCCTTCCGTCTGTGCGCATGGGCGCGAACCCTAGTGGGCGGGCTGGCGGACGGGCGCGGGCCGCGGGCGTGGCTGGCGACCAGACGCGCGCCGCACTCTTCGAAGACTCTTATGCCTCTCTCACCCCCCGTGGCACGACCGCTGGCAATCTCACCGCCATGAAGATTCCCTCGATACTCCTCGGCACCGCGCTCATCGGCGCCGGTGCGCTCGGCACGGCCGCGGTCGTGCTTCCCACCACGGCATCCAG
>SXZC01000086.1 GCA_005788075.1 Actinomycetota bacterium | reverse complement strand
GCACTCGAGCACCCCGTCGGTGTCGGCGTCGATGAGCAGGGCGGTGTTGGCCCCGGCCTCCCCCGCGAGGCGCTGCGCCTGCATGTTGGCGGCGTAGCTGAGGGTCTTCGAGGCGATCAGCAGCGGCGTGACGCGGTGGGCGACCGGCAGCACCGACCAGCCCTCGGGAGCATCCGGGAAGAGCGCCTCCTCGCGCAGCACCCGGTGGCCGGAACGCGTGAGCATCACGCGCAGAGCGCAATCCGGCGCGGATGTGACGGCCGAGAAGCGCTCGATCTCGTCGCGAATCAGGTCACGATCGAACACCAGGCGCACCATGTCGGCCGACCGCTCCATGCGATCCAGGTGCGCTTCGAGGGTGCGTGCGCGGTGTCCGTAGAGGCGCAGGCCCTCGAACACCCCATCACCACGGACCAGGCCGTCGTCAAGGGGCACGCGCGGCACCTCGCCGGCACCCATAAGCACGCCATCAACCATCACGCGCATCTCGCTCATGCGCCGATTGTGCCGCAAAACCGGGAAATCCGCATTACGGGAGGTGCGAGGGGGCCGCAACCGACGAGGACCGCCCCGATGCAGCGCCAAGGAACCACCGTGGATAAGTACTCCAACGCCTTCGCTAAGTTGTGGCACCGGATGCCCCTGACGCCGCTCACAACGGCCGCCGGCCTCGCATGCGCCTGCGCCCTCGTGCTCTCCTCGCCCGCGCTTGCCCAGCAGCCACCCGCGCCGGGCACGCCCACCCCGTCGCAGCCGCCCGCCGGGCAGGTACCGCCGGTTGCGCCCGCCACCCCCTCCCCCACGTCGCCGGTGCCCGTGGATCCCACGGCCCAGCCCGTGCCCCAGCCCGTGGCCCCGCAGGTGCCCGCTCCCGCGGCTCCGGCGCCCACGGCGCTTCGCCCGGGGGCCAGGGGCGCACCGGTTGCGAGCCTGCAGCGCGCGCTGCGCAAGCGCGGCATCCGCGTGAAGGTGAGCGGCACCTATGACGCCCGCACCCGGGCCGGGGTGCGCACGCTGCAGCGCCGCATCGGAACACGGGCCACGGGAATCGCCGACGCCGCGCTGCTCAAGCGACTCGGCGTCACCGTGCGTGCCGTGGCGGGAGCCCCCACGCCGGTCGGTGAGCGCGCACCCGACGGGTCGTTCGATGAGTACCCCGTCCCCGAGCCCAATGACGCCACGCCGTCCGCGGCCGGCTTCATCTGGCCCGCGAACGGCGTGGTGAGCTCACCGTACGGGCCCCGCTGGGGTCGCATGCACGAGGGCATCGACATCGCCGCCCCCGCCGGACGGCCCATCCGGGCAGCCAAGGCGGGCGTGGTCACCACCGCGGCCCCCGAAGGCGCCTACGGGAACCTCGTGGTGATCGATCACGGCAACGGCGAAACCACCCGCTACGGCCACATGAGCGCCTTCGGCGTCACCAAGGGCCAGGTGGTGGCCATCGGCCAGGTGATCGGCCAGATCGGAAGCACCGGCCGATCCACCGGCAACCACCTGCACTTCGAGATCCGCATCAATGGGGTCTCGATGGACCCCCGGCCCTACCTCTAGGCGCCGGACCTCAGCGGGTCGGTGGTGGCGATCGGCAGCACGATGCCGAGCACGTACCAGTCGCCGCGCACGCCGCCCGTGCGGAAGTCGGACAGCCCCGCCATGCGGGTGTCGGCATCGGGGTAGATCATCACCATCGCCGACGGCCTGCGCTCGAGCCCGGCTGCCAGTTCGTCCGGCAGGCCGAGCACGACCTCCATCTCCACCTCGATCGGCGCCGTCATCGATGCGGTGGCCACGAGATCCTCACCGCGGCGCTCGACCCGCGCGGTGCCCTTGGTGCCGTCGGCGTCATCCCACAGGGGTGCGAGCCCGGGATGGGCGTCGCGGGCGAGCTGCCCGTGCACGAGGGCCGGCGACTCCGGCCTCTGCATGAGGATGATGTCGGGGTTGTCCAGCTGCACGCGAATCGGCTCGTCGCTCATATGGCAACTGTAGACGGGGCGCGCCACGTGCGGCGTGGACGTCTAACGTGCGCCCATGGCGGACGCCCCGGCTGATCGCGAGGCACTCGAGGTGCTCCTCGGGCACCCCGTCGACGTGGTGCTCCCCCCCACGCCGGACTGCGATGCCCGGGTGGCCGTGTCGCGCACGGATGCACCCGTGCGGGTGCGGGCCGCCTGGGTGTCCGATGCCGGGGACGTGGTGGCCCGCCTCGGGTGCCCGCCCGGGGTACCGAGCCCCGTGCGCCCCATCATCGCCACCGTCTGCGAGGTGTCGGCGGACGGCGTGTCCGACCGCCTCCTGCTCGGCCGGGCCACATCGGGGGTCGCAGCCGTGCGCGCTGCGATGCCCGACAGCGACGGCATCGCCGTACCCGTGCACGGGGAGGGCATCGTCGCCGGGCGCATTCCCGCGGGCCCCGTGCCCATCGCACTCGATGCCATCGCGCCCGACGGCGAGTCGATCGGCCGCCTCATGCACTCCGGGATCACCGAGATGGCACTTGTCGCCGGGCGCATCGAGGGGCGCCTCGGCGCCACGCACGGCATGGCCGCCGGCTTCGGCGCCGGCGATACCGTGGAGTCGCTCGAGGTGGCTCAACTGGAGGCGGGCTACACGGCGCTGCTCCCGGCCTGGCTTCCGGACGGCTTCGAGATGACCACCGTGCGGGTGGAGCCCGAGGCCGCATACCCGTTTGCCCCGCCGTCGATCGCCGTCGCGTGGGCACCCGGCGAGACCGATGCGCGCGTGCTGCTGCGCCAGTGCCCCGGCCCGCTGGCGTCACCCGAGAGCCCCGACGAGCGTGGCGTCGAGGTGGACATCGCGGGCGTTCCCGGAGTCATGCGCGCCAGGGGAATGGCCTTCCTCGTATGGGAGCGCGGCGACCGGGCCTTCGGGCTGCAGGTGCGCGGCACGGGCGACCCCAAGGCCGATGCCCTGGCGATCGCCGAGTCGATCCCGGCGTCGCCGGGCCGGATGCCTTAGCCTGCAGGCATGGCCGAGTC
>SXZC01000085.1 GCA_005788075.1 Actinomycetota bacterium | reverse complement strand
GGTGGAGGCCGAGCGGGCCGCGGAGATCGCCCTGGCGGTCTCGGGGGAGCGCGCGCGCGAGGCGGGCGTGGCCGAGGACGCCCCCGCACCGCCGCCGCCCGCGGATGACGAGGAGCCCGTCGACGCCATCGCCGAGCGCGTAGAGGCCCTGGCGATGCGCCGCGAGGGCATGGGAGCGGTGAACCCGCTCGCCGCCGAGGAGCGCGCGGAGCTCGCCGATCGCGAGGCCGAGACGACCGAGCAGATCGCGGACCTCGAGCAGTCCGCCGAGGCCCTGCGCGCGCAGATGGCCGAGCTCGACGCCCAGGTGGCCGATGGCTTCGCCGACGTGCTGCGGTCGGTGGACGAGCGCTTCCAGGAGGTCGTGGGCCTGCTCTTCCCGGGTGGCACCGGGCGCCTGCGCGTTGTTGACGACGAGGGCGAGGAGGGCGTGCAGGTGGAGGTCGTGCCCGCCGGCAAGCGCGCGCGGTCGCTGGCGCTCTTCTCGGGCGGCGAGAAGTCGCTGATCGCCCTCGGCTTCTGCCTGGCCATCGCCATGGCACGGCCCACGCCGTTCTACCTGCTCGATGAGGTGGAGGCTGCGCTCGACGACGCCAACCTGCGCCGGTTCCTCGGCGTGCTCCGGCGCCTGGCGGGCGAGCGCCAGTTCATCCTCATCACGCACCAGCAGCCCACCGTCGAGGTGGCCGACACGCTGTTCGGCGTCACCATGGGTCGCTCGGGCGTGTCGCAGGTGGTCGCCCGCCGCCTCGACCGCGACGCGGAGGGCCCGGCGCGCCCATGGGTGCGCCGGCAGCTGGCCGAGGTGCGCGCGCCCGAGGCACCTTCCGCGCAGGCCGGATGACCGACGGGTCGGCCGAGGGGGCACTCGGCGCGTTCGCCGAGCTCTTCGGGCTGGCCGCTCCCGAGCCGGAAGAGGATCGTCCTGAGCCGTCGCGCCGCGGGCTGTTCCGCCGCCTGCGCGAGAGCATCGCCTCCAGCCAGTCGCAGGCCATCTCCCCGCAGCTCGCCGGCATCTACCAGTCGAAGATGGTCACGGACGAGCTCTGGGACGACCTGGAGGAGGCCCTGATCATGGCCGACTGCGGCATGGCGGCCACCACGGACATCGTGGATGCCCTGCGCGAGCAGGCCGCGGAGGGCCGCATCACCTCGGGTGAGTCACTCGGCAATGCGCTCACCGCCGAGATCACCCGCCGGCTGGCCCCCGAGTCGCCCCGCATCGCCCTGGGCGACGGGCCCACGGTCATCCTGGTCGTCGGCGTGAACGGCAGCGGCAAGACCACCACCATCGGCAAGCTCGCCAACCGGCTCACCGAGCTGGGGCAGAAGGTGGTCATCGGCGCGGGCGACACCTTCCGCGCGGCCGCCGTGGAGCAGTTGTCGGTGTGGGCCGACCGGGCCGGCGTGGACATCGTGAAGCAGGGGCAGGGCGCCGATCCCGGGGCCGTGGCGTTCGATGCCGTGGCCGCCGGCCAGGCGCGCGGCGCGGACGTGGTGATCATCGACACCGCGGGGCGCCTGCAGACCCAGCACAACCTCATGGAGGAGCTCCGCAAGGTGCACGGGGTCACCGGCAAGGCCATGGATGGCGCCCCGCATCACGTGCTGCTGGTCATCGACTCCACCACGGGGCAGAACGGCCTGTCGCAGGCCCAGCTGTTCTCCGAGGCCGTGCCCGTGTCGGGGCTGGTGCTCACCAAGTTCGACGGCGTGGCCCGCGGAGGCATCGTGCTCGCCATCGAGCGCGAGCTCGGGATCCCCGTCACGCTGATGGGCGTGGGGGAGGGCATCGACGACCTGCAGCCCTTCGACGCGCAGGCCTTCGCGGAGGCCATCTTCTCGCCCGCCTCGGGCGGAAACGCCTAGCGCGATAACCTCCGCAGCCGTGTTCGACGCACTCACCGACAAGCTGCAGGGGGTCTTCTCCGGCCTGAAGGGCCGGGGGAAGCTCACCGAGGCCGACATCGACAAGGCCATGCGCGCCATCCGCCTGTCGCTGCTCGAGGCCGACGTGAGCCTGCCCGTGGTGAAGCAGCTCACCACCGCCATCAAGGAGCGGGCCACGGGCGACGAGGTGATGTCGTCGATCACGCCCGACCAGCAGGTGGTGAAGATCGTCAACGAGGAGCTCACGCGCCTCATGGGCGGCACCAACGTGAGCCTGGCGATGTCGCCCACTCCGCCCACAGTCATCCTCATGGCGGGCCTGCAGGGGTCGGGAAAGACCACCCATACGGCCAAGCTGGCGCGCATGCTCGCCGCCGAGGGCCGCGCGCCGCTCATGGTTGCCTGCGACGTGCGCCGGCCGGCAGCCATGGAGCAGCTGGCGGTGCTGGGCGAGCAGATCGACGTGCCCGTGCATCGCGAGGACGGCGCCACCGACCCGGTGAAGGTGGCGAAGGACGGCATCGCCGCCGCCAAGCGCACCGGCCGCGACGTGGTGCTCGTGGACACCGCGGGCCGCCTCAGTATCGATGCCGAGATGATGGATGAGCTCGTGGCCATCCGGAAGGCGGTCAAGCCCACCTCGGTCATCCTCGTGGTGGATGCCATGACCGGCCAGACGGCGGTGGACGTTGCCGTGGCCTTCCAGGATGCCGTGCAGTTCGACGGGGTGATCCTCAGCAAGCTCGACGGCGACGCCCGTGGTGGCGCCGCGCTGTGGGTGCGGGCGGTCACCGGCAAGCCCATCCTTTTCGTGGGAACCGGCGAGAAGGTGGACGCCCTCGAGGCCTTCCACCCCGACCGCATGGCGTCGCGCATCCTCGGCATGGGCGACGTCCTGAGCCTCATCGAGAAGGCCCAGCAGAACGTCGATGCCGACGACGCCAAGCGCATCGAGGAGAAGATGCGCGGAGGCAACCTCACCCTCGACGACTTCCTCGACCAGCTGCGGCAGGTGCGGAAGATGGGCCCCATCGGGCAGTTGATGGGCATGATTCCTGGACTCGGGCAGCAGTCGAAGATGAAGGACGTCGAGATCGACGAGCGGCGCATCGATCGCGTCGAGGCCATCATCTCCAGCATGACCTTGTCCGAGCGCGCCCGTCCGGACATCATCAACGGAAGCCGACGGCGCCGAATCGCAGAGGGAAGTGGCACCACGGTCCAGGAGGTCAACCAGCTCCTGGCGCAGTTCAAGCAGATGCAGAAGCTCATGAAGCGCATGGGCAAGGGCGGACTACCGTCCATGCTCGGCGCCTGACACCGAATCCGACTGGGAGCACAGTGGTCAAGATCCGCCTCGCCCGCGTGGGCAGCAAGAAGAACCCCATCTACCGCGTCGTCGTGAGCGACTCGCGCTCGCCGCGCGATGGCCGCAACATCGAGACCATCGGCCGGTACAACCCGCAGACCGACCCGTCGATCGTCGAGGTCGACCTGGCGCGGGCTGACCACTGGATGGGCCATGGCGCCCAGCCGACGCCAGCCGTGAAGAAGCTCATCTCGATCGTCCGCGAGCGCGGGTGAGCGAGGAGCGCGCCACCGAGATGGTCGCCCGCATCGCGCGGGCGATGGTGGAGCACCCCGAGGAGGTCTCGGCGGCCGTCGGCGAGGACCGCGGCGAGCCGTGCGTGGACCTCTTCGTGGTCGAGACCGACCGCGGCCAGGTGATCGGCCGCGGCGGACGCGGCGCCCATGCGCTGCGCACCCTGCTGCGGGCCGCGACCGGGCCCCGCAGTGCCGGCGGCCTCGGCCTGAGGATCGTCGACGAGCGCCATGCCGGACGCGGGCGAGCGGGTCGCCATCGCGCGGCTGGGTCGCCCGCACGGGGTGCGGGGGGCCATCACGGCGCATGCCGACGGGCCCACCCTCGGCACCCTCGAGCCCGGCGATGCCGTGACCGTCCGCGTGGGCGCGTCCGAGCGCGTGCTGGTGCTCGCCGCTCGTCGCGGCGAGGCCCCCAAGGCGATCGTGTCTTTCGAGGGCGTGGACACGCGTGAGGACGCCGCGGCGCTCACGGGTGGCTCCGTGCTCGTGGAGGCCGCGCGCCTTCCGGACCCGGGCGACCCCGACACCTTCTACGTGCGCGACCTCGTGGGGTTCGAGGTGCGCTGCGGCGATCAGCTGGTGGGCACCGTGCGCGACGTGCAGCCGGGGCCCGCGAATGACGCCCTCGCCGTGGTGACGGGCGATGGGGAGATCCTGCTGCCCTTCACCGCCGATGCGGTCATCGACGTGGACGGCGACGCCCGCCGCATCATCCTGCGGGAGGGCCTGCTGTGAGGGTCGACGTCCTCACGCTGTTCCCCGAATGGTTCGACTGGCTGAGGCGCCCGCGCCACCTGGCCAATGCCTCCGCCGCGAGCGGCCTCGACATCCGGTGCTTCAACCCGCGCGAGCACACCCCGCTGGGGCAGGGGCAGGTCGACGACGCCCCCTACGGCGGCGGACCGGGCATGGTGCTGCGCGTGGATGTGATCGCCGCGGCGATGGAGGCCGTGTACGGCATGCCGGCCGAGGCCGTGCGCGACACCCGCCGGGTGGTGGTGCTCTCACCGCGCGGGCGCCCGTTCGATGACGCCGTGGCCCGCGAGCTGGCCACGCTTCCCGACCTCACGCTGCTCTGCGGGCGGTACGAGGGGTTCGACGAGCGCGTGCACCAGCACCTGGCGAATGACTGCATCAGCCTCGGGCCGTTCGTGCTCGCGGGCGGCGAGGTGGCCGCCATGGCCATCATCGACGCCATGGCGCGGCGCCTGCCTGGCGCCCTCGGCAACGACGAGAGCCTCGACCGGGAGTCGTTCTCACCCGGCATGGACGGCCAGGTGGAGCACCCTCATTACACGCGGCCGGCGGAGTTCCGCGGGTGGGGCGTGCCCCCGGTGCTGCTCTCCGGTGATCACGGCGCGATCGAGGAATGGCGCCAATCGCAGGTCCGCCCCGCACCCGCCACCGGGTCGGTGCTATTCTCGCCGCCGCTTTCATCCCAGGAGGACACCCCGGCATGACCGTTATCGAGACACTGGAGCGGATGCAGCTCCGCGACGACCACCCAGACTTCCGTCCGGGCGACACCGTGCGCGTGCATTTCCAGGTCATCGAGGGCCAGCGCCGCAGGGTGCAGGTGTTCGAGGGCACTGTGATCAAGCGCCAGGGCGCGTCCGCCCGCGAGACCTTCACGGTGCGCAAGCAGAGCTTCGGGGTGGGCGTGGAGCGCACGTTCCCGCTCCACTCGCCGAAGATCGAGAAGATCGAGCGCACCCTCGAGGGTGACGTCCGCCGCGCCAAGCTCTACTACCTGCGCGACCGCGTGGGCAAGAAGGCCCGGGTGCGCGAGAAGGCCACGTGGATGTCGCAGCGCCAGGACGCCGCCGTGGTGGAGCCCGAGCTCGAGACGCCCGTCACCGAGGTGGAGGAGATCGTCGAGGTCGAGGAGGTCGTGGAGACCCCCGAGGCCGTCGTCGAGGAGACCGCCGTCGAGGCTGATGAGGCCGTCGAGGTCGAAGAGGCTGCCGACGAGCCCGTGGCTGAGGCCGAGGCCGTGGACGACGCCGAGGCCGCCGGCGACGCAGAGGCCGCGAAGGACTGACCCGCGTGGGCTGTGGCACCTCGCGGCGCGCGCCGCGGTGCCTCAGCCGGCGAGGAACTCCCCGAGCCCGACCACGGTGGAGATCGTGGTGGTGGCGTCGGGCTTCTCGATGGTGATGTCGCCGCCGAAGTCGGTGATCGTCTCCGTGCTGGTGCTCGCGATGCGCAGCGCCATGCCCGCGGCGTCGCCAGCGTCCTCCCCGGACGCTGCGGCGATGGCGCCGAGGTCGAACGAAATCTGCATGCTGATCTGCATCTCCGAGATGGCGCCGACGGCGTCGTCCACCATCAGCACCGCACTGCCCTTGTCGATCTTCACCGCCTCGCCGAGCGCGCTCCCGAGCTCGCCGAGGCCGCCGGTCACCGATGCCACGGCGTCGCCCGCTGCCGCGGTGTTGATGCCCGCGGTGAACTTCTGCGCGGCCTTGCCATCGACCGTGCCCGTGCCGTCGGCGGTGATGTCCGTGAAGAGCACCGTCGGGTCGAGGCGCGCCAGCGATGACGCCTGCGAGAAGGCCTTCGCGGCCTCGCCCGTGACCTCGGCCCAGGTGGTGCCGTCGGCGCTCACGTAGGCCGTGCCGTCGTAGAAGACGATCTGCTGGGTGTTGCCGCCGATCTCCTGCGTGATCGCGATGCGCTCAGCCGACTCGTACCGGCTGCTGCTCTTCACCGTGCCACCGGCCTGCTCGGCCTGCTTCTGCGCCTGCTCGCGGATCTCCGCGGGGAGTGCGCTGACGTCGAGTTCCTGCTCAGTAATGCCGATGGACGTGTACGACTGCTCCCGGAGCGTCGCGAAGGCCTTCGACACGTACGCGGTGGCGTCCGCCTGGCCCGTCGTCGCGGTGGCGCCGGTGCTCGCGGTGGTGCTCGCGGTGGCCGGGGGCGCCTCGGTGTTGGCGGCCGGTGTGGAGTCGCCGCATCCCGCGAGCGCGCCCGCGCCCCCGAGGATGACGATTGCCGTGGTTGCCAGCGCGCGCTTCATGGGAAGCCTCCGGTTGGGATCGACGGCGCATTTTCGCCCATCGCCAGCGGCCGCGCCTTTGCCTGCCGGTCGGGGCCCTCGCCGAGCCGCTCCGTGGAGGTCGCGGGTAGCGTGGGCCCATGATCGCCCCAGTCGCCCTGCAGGGCGCGAGCCCCCTCCTCGCCCACGACATGGCCCTCGGGCATCCCCTCGTAGCGGGCGCCGATGAGGCGGGTCGTGGATGTCTGGCAGGCCCCATCGTGGCCGCCGCGGTGTGCCTGGACCTGCTGGCCATCGATGGCGAGGGAATGGACGAGCTCGCCGGCCTCGACGACTCCAAGCGCCTCACGCCGCGTCGCCGCGCAGCGCTCGTGGGCGTGGTGATGCGTCGTGCGCGCCAGGTGGTGGTGATCTCCGCCAGCGCCCGGTCGATCGACAGCGACGGGCTCCACGCAACCAACATCCGCATCATGCGCGAGGCCCTGGCCGCGCTGCGCCCGCAGCCGGGCGTGGCGCTGGTGGATGGCTTCCATCTCGGTGATGGCGCCCCGCCGCATCGCAAGGTGATCAAGGGTGATGCCACGAGCGCCGCCATCGCCGCGGCGTCGGTGATCGCCAAGGAGGCACGCGACCGCCTCATGCGCGGCCCGGCCGCCACGCTGTACCCCGGCTACGGGTTCGAGGGCCACGTGGGCTACATCACCGCCGCGCACACCGATGCCGTGCGGCAACTGGGCCCGTGCCCGTTGCACCGCCGGTCGTTTCGCTCGAGCGCCTACGGGGACGACCTCACGCTCTTCGAGTAGCGCCATCGGGGGTGATGTCCTCGATGCGGGTGATGTGCCAGAGCGGGCCCTGCGGCACGACGATGATGAGGTCGGGCCGGAGGACGTGCCCTGCGTAGGCAGGGTGCCGTGACTGCCACGCCTGCGCCGCGCGCGCCAGGCGCATGCGCTGCGCGTGGCTGACCGGGGGCGCGTGGGGGTGGACGCGCGTACGCGTCTTCACCTCGCAGGCCGCCACGACGCCCCGTCGCTCGGCCACGATGTCGATCTCGCCCCCGGCGGCCCGCCATCCACGCGCCAGCACCCTCCAGCCACGCCGGATGAGCCAGCGGGCGGCGGCGTCCTCCCCGGCGGCACCCAGCGCGTGATCGGGGTGAGGTGGTGTGGTGGTCATGCACCCATCATCGGGCCACTCGTGCGTCACGTGGGTCACGCGGTGCGCCAAAAGGCGCGCGGGAATGTGCCGATCTCCGTGTATCGGCGCTCCCCATCGGCAAGACTGCACGCGCAGCAACTGAGACGAACCGATTCCGAGGAGGCCGCATGCCCTTCGAGCTTCCGCCGCTCCCGTACGCGTTCAACGCGCTCGAGCCGCACATCGACGCCACGACGATGGAGATTCACCACGACCGCCACCACAAGGCGTACGTCGACAACGCCAACGCGGCGCTGGCCGGCACCGCGTGGGAGAACTCCAGCGTGGAGGACGTGCTGACGAGCCTCGACCAGATTCCCGAGGACATCCGCATGGCGGTGCGCAACAACGCCGGTGGCCACTACAACCACTCCCTCTTCTGGGAGATCATGGGTCCGAACGGCGGAGGCGCCCCCGGCGGCGCGCTGGGCGCGGCGATCGACTCCACGTTCGGCTCGCTCGACGACCTCAAGGCGAAGGTGAACGATGCGGGCGTGAAGCGCTTCGGATCGGGCTGGACCTGGCTCGTGGTGTCGGGCGGCGCCCTCGAGGTGATGTCCACGCCCAACCAGGACACGCCGCTGTCGGAGGGCAAGGCGCCCATCCTGGGAATCGACGTGTGGGAGCACGCCTACTACCTCGAGTACCAGAACAAGCGCCCGGTGTACCTCGAGGCGTGGTGGAACGTCGTCAACTGGGACGCCGTCGCGGCCCGCTACGACGCGGCGAGCTGATCACCGCTCGATGATGTGACGGAGGCGCGCGGGCCTCGTTGCGGCCCGCGCGCCATCCGTGCGTACTTCGCGTCCATGCTCGATGCATGGTCGCGCGCATGGTCAGCCCCGCCCTTCTCGGGCTCGAGACCGCCACCGTCGAGGTGGAGGTCGACCTCCGTCCCGGGCTCCCCGGCTTCAGCGTCGTCGGCCTGCCCGATGCCGCGGTGCAGGAGGCCCGCGAGCGCGTGCGGTCGGGGCTGGTGAACCAGGCCTTCGACCTGCCGGCGCTGCGCATCGTCGCCAACCTCGCGCCGGCCGACCTCCGCAAGGCCGGCCCGCAGTACGACCTGCCCATCGCGCTCGCCGTGCTGTCGGGGTCGGGCCAGTTGCGCCCAGGGGCCCTGGCGGGAACGGGCGCCATCGGCGAGCTCGCCCTTGACGGCGGGCTGCGTCCCGTGCCGGGTGCCCTCGTGATGGCCGAGCATGCGGCACGCCGTGGATGGCGTCAGCTCGTGGTGCCGGAGGCGAATGCAGCCGAGGCGGCGCTGGTTCCGGGCATCCGGGTGCTGGGTGCACGCGGGCTGCGCCATGCGGTCGACGTGCTCGAGCGGCGATGTGATGCCACCCCGATCGAGGTGGATGCCGAGGCGCTGCTCGGGGCGTGCGCTCCCGAGGCCGGGGGCGACCTCGCGGAGGTGCGCGGGCAGGGGGACGCCCGCCGGGCGCTCGAGATCGCGGCCGCGGGCGGGCATTCGCTGCTCATGATCGGGCCGCCCGGGGGAGGGAAGACCATGCTGGCCCGCCGGCTGCCGGGCATCATGCCGCGCCTGCGGCTGCACGAGGCCATCGCCGTCACGCGCGTGCACTCGGTGGCCGGCCTGCTTGCCGACGGTGAGGCATTGGTCACGCAGCGGCCCTTCCGCGCGCCCCATCACACCATCTCGGCACCGGGCCTGGTGGGGGGCGGGCGTGTGCCGCGGCCGGGGGAGATCACCCTCGCGCACCTCGGGGTGCTGTTCCTCGACGAGGTGTGCGCATTCTCGCCGGTGGCCATCGATGCCCTGCGGCAGCCGCTGGAGGACGGCTGCATCGACATCACGCGGGCCGCGGGCAGCGCGCGGTTCCCGGCCGAGCCGCTGCTCGTGTGCGCGGGCAATCCGTGCCCGTGCGGGCACGCGGGCGATCCGGCGCGGGCATGCACGTGCGCGCCGGCTGCCGCCGACGCCTATCGCGCGCGCATCTCGGGCCCCATCGCCGATCGCATCGACCTGCGCGTGGACATGCCCCGGCTGGCGCGCGACGAGATGCTGCACGACTCCGCGGCAGCGGAGACGAGCGCCGCGGTGCGCGCGCGGGTGGAGGCCGCACGCCAGGCCCAGCACGATCGCGGACAGCGGGTGCCGAACGCCCGGCTCGGTGCGGCCACGGCGCGAGAGGCCGCGGCGATGCAGCGCCCGGCGCGCGCCCTGCTCGGCACGGCCATCGACCGGCTGGCCCTCACGGCCCGTGGATGCGACCGGGTCATCCGGGTGGCCCGCACGGTGGCCGACCTCGGTGGCAGTGAGCGCGTGGAGGCCGAGCACCTCGCCGAGGCCATCCGCTACCGCAGCGCGGGTGGGGTTGGGTGATGGCTGATCCCGAGTGGCCGCTGGGGCTGGCATGGATGGCCCACGCGCTCTCACGCGACCTCCAGCGCGCCGCCAGGGTGGCCGGAGGGGCGGAGGCCCTGTGGCGTGCCGGAGGCCCCCAGATGGCCGCATGGCTGCGCGCGGACGCTGATGGGGTGGAGAAGGCCCTCGCGGCCCGCGCCGCGTTCCGCGCGGCTCCCGCGCGCGACGCCCTCGCCCGGCGGGGCATCGCGCACGTGCCCATCACCGCATCCGGCTACCCCGCACGCCTGCGCCGCGTCTTCGACCCGCCCTTCGGGCTCTTCGGCGTGGGCGCCGTGGCAGATGCGCTCGCCGCGCTCGATACCGGTCCGGCCATCGCCATCGTCGGGTCACGCCGCCCATCGGCAGCGGGGCGCGCCATGGCCCGCGAGCGCGCGGGCCACCTCGCGGAGCGGGGCGCGGGGGTGGTGAGCGGGCTCGCCCGGGGCATCGACGCCGCCGC
>SXZC01000084.1 GCA_005788075.1 Actinomycetota bacterium | reverse complement strand
GGCTCCATGCAGTCGACGTGGGTGCCGCCGTTGGTCACGAAGGTCGGCTAGGAGGAAATCCGCGCGCGCACCCAGGCGGCCAGGTCGTCGAAGTCCGACGACCCGGCCGCCACGCGCACGGTGATGTCCACGGCGTCATCGTCGGGCACCTCGAGCCGCACGCCGTTCAGGTCGAGGGTCAGCACCAGGGCGAGCCAGCCGAGCCGCTTGTTGCCGTCCACCAAGGGGTGATGCGCCACGATCGAGTGCATCACGCTCGCGGCCTTCGCCGCGAGGTCGGGGTAGGCGTCCTCCCCGAACACCGTGGAGGCCGGTCGTGCCGCGGCGGCGGCGAGCAGGCCGGCGTCGCGCACCACCAGGCCGAGCCGTTCGCAGATCATCAGCAGGTCCTCGGCGTCGAGGAACCGCGTCGGTCGGGTCACGCCTCGCCGAGGCGGCGAACCACGTCGCCGTAGCGGTCGAGGGCCCAGTGGAGCGAGCGCTCCACCTGCGCGCGGTGGCCTTCGCGGGCGGCTTTCTCGACGAGCGCCTGGCGCAGCACGTCGTTCTTGGACAGCCCGGAGCGGCGGGCGAGGCGGTCGAGCAGGTCCTGCTCGGCCTCGGACAGGCGGAGGTTCATGGCCATGCCCCAATGGTACCAGTGTGGTACCACCCACTGCTTCCCGGCCACGACGAGGGCTGCGGTGACCCCGGCGGTGCGCAGCACCGCAGCATGATGCGCCCGTTCCGGGGGTAGCCTGCGCGCATGGATGACATTCCCCTCAGCCCGGCCGCCCAGGAGCTTCTCTTCCTCGAGGCGCGAAGCGCGAACACGTTCACCGACACGCCGGTCACCGATGAGCAGCTGCACGCCATCTGGGACCTCCTGAAGTGGGCGCCCACATCGGGCAACACCAACCCGCTGCGCATCCTCTACCTGCGCTCGCCCGAGTCGCGCGAGCGTGCGATGGCACACCTGGCCGAGGGCAACCGGCCGAAGACGCGCACGGCGCCCATGACAGCCCTGCTCGCGGCCGACCTGGACTTCCACGAGTTCGTGCCGCAGCTCTTCCCGGCCCGGGCCGAGCAGGCCGAGGCCTACGCGAAGATGGAGGGGCGCGCGGAGATGGCGAAGTTCAACGCCACCCTGCAGGCGGGCTACTTCATCATCGCGGTGCGGGCCATCGGGCTGGCCGCCGGCCCCATGAGCGGGTTCGACTATCCGGCCATGGACGCCGAGTTCTTCCCCGACGGTCGCTACGCATCGGTGCTGCTGGTGAACTTCGGCGAGCCCGGCCCCGACGCGTGGTTCCCGCGCCTGCCGCGCCTCGACTACGGCCAGGCGGTGACGGAGATCTAGGCGCCGGGGGTAACCTGTCCCGCAGCACCCCCGCCCACCGCCCGGAAGGACCTCCATGCCCCGCTCGTCCCGGCTCGCCGCCGTGCTCGTCCCGCCCGCCCTGCTGATCGGCGCCGTGGGCGCTGCAATGGCCGCCACCCCCGGCGTCGTCACGGAGTACCCCAGCAACACCGGGTCCATTCCGTCGGGCGGCATCGGAGTGGCGCCGAACGGCACCGTCTATGGCGTGTTCAACAACCTCAACACGGTGGTGCCCTTCACGTCGTCGGGCACGGGCGGGCAGGTGTCGGTGGCGGCCGGGGGCAACCTCGTGAGCAGCATCGCGCCGGGCCCCGACGGCGCGATGTGGATGACCTACAACTTCACCAGCACCCTGGGCCGCCTGGATACCGCATCGGGAACCACCACGCAGGTGGGTGGGCTGGCGTCGGCGGGCTGGTCGTCGTCAGCCGGCCCCGACGGGCGCCAGTGGGTGACGCTCACCGGGGGGCAGATCGCCGCGGTCACGTCCGCGGGCGCCGTCACCAACTACGCCGTTCCCACCGCCAACCCCGGCCTGATCGGCATCACGCCGGGCCCCGACGGGCGCATGTGGTTCACCGAGACCCGGGCCAACAAGGTCGGCGCCATCAGCACGTCGGGGCAGGTGACCGAGTACACCCTGCCCACCGCCGGGGCGCAGCCGCAGTACATCGCCGCGGGCGCCGATGGCAACCTGTGGTTCACCGAAGCCGGGGGCAACAAGATCGGCCGCGTCACCACGAGCGGGGTGATCACCGAGTTCCCGGTTCCCACCGCCAACGCCAGGCCACTCGGCATCGCCGCGGGCGCCGACGGCAACCTGTGGTTCACCGAGCCCATGGCCGGCAAGGTGGCGTCCATCACCACCAGCGGGGTGATCACCGAGTACTCCGCGGGCATCGCCCCCAACTCCTACCCCGCGATCATCGCGGCCGGGCCCGGTGGGCTGATGTGGTTCAGCAACCAGGACGCCCCGAGCGTCGGCAGCATCACCACCGGCAGCGCGGCACCTGCCCCGGCGCCCGTGCCCACGCCGAGCGTGGCGCCGGCAGGGCCGACGAACGTCGTCACCCCGGTCACCCGGAACCTGCGCACCACCACGAAGGACGGGCGCACCACCATCACCTTCACCTTGCGCTACGCCGCCAGCGGCAACTACGCGTTCCGCCTCGAGACCAGGGCGGGCACGGTGCTGCCCATGCTGGCCGGGTCCGACATCGCGGGCGTGCCGGTGAAGAAGAGCACCCGCAAGGCCGTGGCGGTGCGGAACGCCAGGGCTGGGAAGACCGTGAAGGTGAAGGTGGTGATGAAGGGGAAGCCGGCGAAGGGCACGGCGCTCCGGGCGATCATCGCCGGGCCCAAGGGGTCGCGCACCACCGAGACCATCCCGGTGTAGCCGTGCGCACGCCCGCAGCCGCCGGGGTGGTGGCCGCGTTGGCGATGGCGTTGCCGTTGTCGGGGTGCGGATCGGATGCGGCGAGCCCGGATGCCACCGGTGCCGCGTCGTCCAGCATGCCCGTGCGCCTGCAGTGGAATGCCAACGGCGGCTACTGCGGCGAGACGGCCTTCATCGCCGCCGGCATGAGCCTCGGCCAGTACACCTCGCAGTGGACGGCCCGGCAGCTGGCCGCGGGAAGCGCGGATGCCGACCAGGCTGACGCGGCGAACCACCTCCTGCTCACATGGCCCGCGCAGGGCAGCACATGGCAGCGGGCGGCACGGGCGATGCGGCTGAAGGCGCAGGGCTTTGACCCTGCGCGGGGTGCGGGTCCCCCCGGGCGCGGTGCCGACGCCTTCCTCGCGTGGATCGAGGCGCGCGCCCGCGCGGGATCGCGCGTGATCATCGGCGTGCTCAACAACACCAACCTGCTCGAGGAGGACGCCCCGGGCGCTCCGGAGTACGACCACATCGTTCCGGTCATGCGCATCGGTGCGGGTGGGATCACGATCGGCGACAACGGGCTCTTCCGCCCGTTCACCTCGGGCGCCAACTGGGGGTCGGGCAACACCGCGGGCAACCCGCGGCACTCCACCTTCTACACCGCAGGCCGTCGGGCCGTGCAGAAGTCGCGCGCCGAGGCCAACCAGGTGGGCGCGGCGTGCCCGTTCTCATCGGGGGGCGACATCACCAACGCCTGTGCCCCGTGGGTGTACTCCATCTACGACGACGCCACCGGCAAGGGCAACTACGGGGTGGCCATCCCCGGGATCGTCGATCGCACGCCCGGCGGGCCCGTGACGGCACGCGTGCGCGTGACCACGAGCACCAACAACGAGGGGATGCAGGACCAGCCCGAGATGTCCTCACCACCTCCCGGCAGGCCAATGTCCCTCACGGCAACGGTGACGATTCCCGACCAGTCGACGGCATGGAGGGTCTACCTCTACACCGACTTCGCCGAGGTGCCGACCGGCAGCTTCAACGCCGCAGCCAAGGCCTCGCCGGACGCCGTGGAGCGCACATGGACCGTGCCCGTGGGATCGGGCGCCACGTGGATCACCACGCTTCCCGATGCGCGCACCGACGGCACGTACGTGTTCCGGGCGGTGCCGGCCGGGGCGCCGTGACCGACTCGCTCGAGGGCGCGCCGGTCGCGCGCCCCCGCCTGGTGCTCGCCATCGTGGCGACGGCGGCGTTCATCCTGTCGGTCGACCTGACGTTCGTGAACGTCGCGCTTCCGCAGATCGGCGCGCGCTTCGGGGCCACGGTGCCCCAGCTCGCATGGGTGGTGGACGCCTACACGGTGGCGCTCACGAGCCTGCTCATCCCCGGGGCCGCCGTGGCCGAGCGCTTCGGGCGGCGCGGGATGTTCCTCGCAGGGATGGCCCTGTTCGGGGCGGCCTCGCTGGTGGGCGGGCTGGCGATGTCGCTGGGCGTCCTGCTGCTGGCGCGCGTGCTGATGGGGGTGGGGGCGGGGATGATGCTGGCTCCCGCCATGGCCATCACGGCCATGGCGTTCGCGCCCGCCGAGCGCACGCGCGCGCTGGCCACGTGGGCCTCGGCCGGAGCGCTCGGCCTGGCACTCGGCCCGGTGCTGGGCGGGATCGTGGTGGGGACGTTCGGCTGGCGCTGGGCGTTCCTGCTGCCCGTGCCCGTGCTGGCCGTGGCGCTGGTCGCAGGGGCCCGGGTGCTGCCCCGCGGGCGCGGACCCGCGGGCGTGCCGTTCGACCTGCCCGGCACCGTGCTGGCCCTCGTGGCGCTGGTGCCGCTCATCGCCGCGCTCATCGAGGCACCGCGGCTCGGGTGGTCGAGCCCCTGGGTGGTGGGGCTGCTCGCGGTCGGCCTCCTCCTCCTGCTCGCATTCGCGGTGCGCGAGGCCACGGCGCCAGCGCCGGCCTTCGACGTGCGGGCGCTCGCGCGCACATCGGTGGGCGGCGCGTCGCTGGTGCTGTTCGCGTCATACGTGGCGTTCATGGGGGTGCTCTTCCTGGTCACCATCGACCTGCAGGTGGTCGCGGGGCTCGGGCCGATCGCGTATGGCCTCGTGCTCGTGCCCATGGCGGTGGCCTACTGGGTGATGTCGCGCGTGGCCGCCCGCGTGACGACCACCTCGTCGCGGGGGGCCGGCGCGTGCGTCCTCACGGGCCTCGTGGCGCTGGTCGGGGCCTTCGCCATCCCCGCGGCGGACCCGTCCACGGTTCCCTGGGCCCTCGTGGCGCTGGTGCTCATGGGCATCGGCAATGGCCTGGCGGTGCCCGTCTCGGCCGCCCTCGTGCTCAATGCCCGTCCCGGGCGCTCGCTCGGCACCGCGAGCGCCCTCTCGGTGGTCGCCCGGTTCGCGGGCGGCGCGGTGGGCGTGGCGCTCATCGCGTCGGCGGCGGCATCGGCGGCGTCGCTCGACGCCGGCCTCACCCGGGGCTACTGGGCCGGCGCCATCACCGTGCTGGCGCTCGGCGCGGCCGGTGGCGCGCTGCTGCTACGCGGCGGCGGCGTGGGCGAGGGCCGGCCCATCGAGGCCGACCGCGGCAGCATCGACCCGGGCCCCGGTTGACGCCCGCACCGCGAGGTCGCCCATGCGCGTGACGGCGTCGTCGTCCGTGATCACCGTGCGCACGGGGGCGTCGCCCAGTTGCTCCAGCAGCACGTGCAGCAGCAGAGCCCGTTCCGGGGGCGAGCACGATCCCCGGGCGAGCACCTCGTCGGGCAACGCCATCCGCGATGCGTCGCCGAGTGCCGCGCCGTCGTCCGGGGCCGCCGCGATGCGCAGGACGTCGTCGGGGGATGCCGGCGGGGCCCCGCCCGACGCCCTCGCGACCGCGAGCCCGAAGCCCGGCGCACGCCGCGCGGCGTCGAGGTAGGGCATGAGGTCCGGCACCTCGAGCGATCGAAAGGCGACCAGCGCCTCGGTGGCGGCCGCGGCATCAGCGCCGCCCCCCGCGTGGGTGGCCCGCACCACCCCCTGCACCTCTTCGGCCGAATCGCAGGTGACCGCCCGTGTGAACAGCGCGTCGTGGGCCGATGGCGGAGTGAACCGCAGGTGGTCCATCGGCGTGTCCAGCCCCCGGGGCAGCACGCCGAAGAAACCCTTGATGGCCTCGAGGGTGCGCTGCACCTCGTCGGGGGGCAGGGAGCTGGTGCCCGCCAGGGAATCCAGCGAGCCGCGTCGGCTCACGATGCGCCGGATCGGTGCGGACATCATGGCGTCGATGGCATCCCGCCGGTCGCCCCCGTGGTGCACCTCCACGCGCTCGGCGAAGGCCTCATGCGTGAAGAGGTCCCGCTTGCTCCAGAGCCACCACGCCTGGTTGCCCGTCCAGCCGAAGACGGTGCAGTGGAGGTCCGATGCCAGCATCGCGATGCCGTCGAGGCGCGCGGTGACCTTCGGCGCCGACAGCAGCAGCGCGGCGAAGAGCGCGGCCTCGTCCAGGCAGGACGTCAGGCCGCGCGGACGCTGGCCCGGCCCCCCGGGAGCCCGGCGTGCGGCGGCGATGACGTCCACGTTCGCGTAGGTGTAGGCGGGAAATCTCCCGGTGGCGATGACGTCCTGAAGGTCGTCGTCATCGCCCAGCAGGCCGCGCGCCCGCCGGGCGTCCCAGCCTGCATCGATGTCCGCGATGGCCCGGTCCACCGCCGCGGCCCCGAGTCGCCGGCGCTCCCCGTCGAGATCGAGGTAGCCCTGGATCTCGGCCACGCGCTGCGGCTGGAGGTGGGTGAATGAGGTGTCCACCACCCTGCGCGCCGCCTCGAGGGGGTCATCGGCCTGCGCCACCTTGCGCCCCATGCGCCAGAGCCGTGGCGACATCGCGTTGGCCATGACCAGCGGTAGCAGCACGCCGGGCGCGACGATGGCGTCGAAGAGATCCGGTGCCACGACCTGCGAGGGGTCCATGGCGGCACCGTACGCGTGCGGTGGCGGAAGCGGTATGTGGAGATGAAAGGGGGCGCCGAGCCGTGCCGGCGCCCCCTTCCGTCACTACTTGCGGAGCTTGAGCGTGGCCGGCCTGGCGGCGAACGTGCTGCCGGCCTTCGTGCACGACGCCCTGAGGCGCCAGTTGCCGGTGCCGCCGGCCTTCGCGAGCACGGCCGGTGCGTACGACGATCCCACGATGGTTCCGGTGGATCCGCTGCTGCGGGTGCCGAGCTTCACGGTCTTGCCCCCCTTCGTGGCGGTCATCGCGCAGCGCGACTTCGGCGCGGCGGACATGTGGGTCTTCCACTTGGTGGTCGACGTGATGATGCCGCTCGGCACGAGGAAGGTGGCCTTCGGCTTGCCGGTCCTGAGCCGGATCTGCATGGACGATCCCGCCTGGGTGGCCACGGCCGTCATCAGCGCGCGCTCCATCGATGCCTGGCCGGGGATGGAGATGCCGGGCGGAAGGCCGCCCGGTGCTCCGCCGCCGGTGGGCAGGCCCGGAAGCGCCGGCGCCTCGGGGGTGGGGAAGGGGAATTCCTGGCTCTGCACCATCGAGCCGGACCCGGCGGCGTTGGCGTAGTCACCCGTTCCCCCCACGACGAGGATGGAGAGGTTTCCGGTGAAGCGCCCCGTCTGGGGCGACGGCTGGTCGAGGGTGGCGGTGCCGGTGAGCGTGCCCATCAGGCTCGATGCGCCCACCTTGATCTCCCACGAGCAGGCCTGGCCACCGGTGCCTGAGAAGCCGCTCACCGAGGAGGTCGGGCTCAGCGGGTTCTTCGAGAAGTCCACGGCCACGGTCATCGTGTTGGTGAGGTTCCAATCGCAGCGCAGGGCGATGGTGCCCTGCTGGCCGGTCGACACCACGGTGACCGTGCCGGTCATCGGCGTGGCCGAGTCGCTCCACTGGTAGGTGCCCGGGCAGGTGTACACCCCGGTCGGCGGGGTGGTCGAGCCCAGGCTCGGCAGCGGCGGGGTGCAGTTCTTCGTCGGGTCAAATCCGGCGGGCGGTCCCATCTGCGTGGGCCCGTCGGGGATGTTCACGGCGAAATCGGAAGGCCCGATTCCCATCGCCACAGGCGCGAGCACGAGCCCGGCCGCGGTGGCGAGGATGACGGCGGTGCATCGAGGAGTTGACATGTGGTGTTCCCCTGTAGTCGGTGCGGGCGGTAGTGGCGCTGGGGTCATTCGAAGGTAGGACGGTTTGCCGCGAAGCGCGCTGTCCATTCGGGGGGTTCCCATCGGCGC
>SXZC01000083.1 GCA_005788075.1 Actinomycetota bacterium | reverse complement strand
TCGTCGATGAAGATCGGCGCCTTCGACAGCCGGTCGGCGGCCTGGCTCACCCGCGGCCAGTCGTCGGCTGACAGCCGCCCGCTGCGCATGCGCGAGGCGTCCACCATCGCGACGGAGCACAGCATGCGCTGGGTGAGTTCCTCGCCGCTCATCTCGAGGCTGAAGATCGCGACGGTCTTATCCTCGGTGAGCGCCACGTGCTCGGCCATGCACAGGGCGAGGGCGGTCTTGCCCATCGATGGCCGCGCGGCGATGACGATGAGGTTGGACGCCCGGAACCCGCCCGTGAGCCGGTCGAGGTCCTCGAATCCGGTGGGCAGGCCGGTGACCTCCGAGCCGTGCTCGCTGGCAGCCACCAGGCGTTCCATGCTGCTCATCACCAGGGTGTTGGTGCCCACGAAGTCGCCGCGCGTGCGCTTCTGCGTGAGGTCGTAGATGAGGTCTTCCGCGCGCTGCACCATGTCGGTGGTCTCGCCCTCGCGCTCGGCGACCAGCACCTCGATCTCCTGGCCCACCTGCAGCAGGCGCCGCTGGGTGGCGGTGTCGCGCACGATCTCGGAGTACGAGCGGTACGACGCCGCGATGTAGGGCGTGGTCATGAGGTCGAGCACGGCGTCCCGCCCGCCCGCCATGTCGAGGTCGCCATTCTTCGTGAGCTGCTCGATCACCGTGATGGGCTCGATGGGCTCGCCCACGCCGAAGAGCTCGGTGATGGCGTTGAAGATGCGCCGGTGGCCCTCGCGGTAGAAGTCCTCGTGGGTGACCAGCGCCATGGCCTCGGCGATGTTGTTCTGCGGGCCATCGATGAGCGAGGCCAGCAGGAGCTCCTCGGCCTCGACGTTCTGCGGCGGGGGAATGTGCCCGCCGCCAACCGGTGCGGGAGGCGCCGCCTGACGGCGGGCGACCGCTCCGGCCTCAGAGCTCATTCGTCGAGCAGCGGCGAGACGATGGTCTTGACCTCTGCCGTGCCGGCTTCGCCGAGGTCGACCGGCACCTCATAGGTGCCCGTGGTGCGGATGGGCGGGTCGACCGTGATGTGGCGCCGGTCGATGCGCACCTCGCGCGCCTCGAAGATGGCATCCGACACATCACCCGATGTGATGGACCCGAACAGGCGCCCGTCGCCGCCGGCCTTCGCCTTGAGCGTGAGGATCGTGCGACCCAGCAGGTCGACCAGCTCGCGGTCCTCCGCGAGCTTCTTCTCGCGGGCGGCGGCGCGCTGCTCCTGCGTGCGCTGCACCTCGGCGATGCGCGCCGGGGTGGCTGCCTCCGCGAGCCCGCGGGGCTCGAGGTAGTTGCGCATGTAGCCGCGCGCCACGTTGACCACGGACCCGGCGTGGCCGAGCCCCTTGACGTCTTCGATGAGGATCGCCTGCATCAGTCAGTTCCTAGAACGGGATGTCGTCGTCCCCGGCGGGATCCGGGGCCGGTGATGAAAGGTCACTGGTGTCCACCGGCAGGTCGCCGCCGGGGCTGACGGGCGCGGCCTGCGACTGCCAGCCGCCTCCGCCCCCGCCCTCGCCGCCTTCGCGGCTGTCGAGGAAGAAGACGTCGTTGGCCACCACGTCGACGCTCTGTCGCTTGGCGCCGTCCTGGGCCTCCCATTCGCGCCACTGCAAGCGGCCGTCGATGCCGATGCGCCGGCCCTTGGCCATGTAGTTGGCCACGGTCTCGGCCTGGCGGCCGAACACGCTGACGTCGAAGAAGTTGGGCTTGTCCACCCACTGGCCGCCCTCGTCGCGCGCACGCCCATTGACGGCGATGCGCAGCGACGCCACGGCGTCGCCCGAGCGCAGGTGGCGCAGCTCGGGGTCACGGGTGAGGCGACCGATGAGGGTCACGCGGTTGAGATCGGCGGGCACTTGAGCTCCTCGGAAGGGGTTGCGCGACTAGCGGTCGCGCCGGCGGCCGCCGCCACCCGGGCCGCCACGACGCCCGCCCCGGGGGCGCTCCTCGCGCTCCGGACGCTCGTCGATGGGCTCGGGGACGCCGTTGGCCTGCACGGTGGCCAGCTCGGCCTCGGTGAGGCGGAACGGCATCGCGCGCAGCACGACGTCCTTGCTGATGGCCAGCACGCGGCTGATCTCGTCGAGCACCTCGGGCGAGGTCTGGCAGGTGACGACCACGTACACGCCGTCGGCCTGCTTGCGCACCGGGTAGGCGATCTTGCGACGTCCCCACTCGGCGACGTCGTCGACCGTGCCGCCGCCATCCTCGATGAGCGAGCGCACGCGCGAGACGATCTCTGCGTGCTGCTCCCCGTCAACCTCGGGGTTGAGGATGATCATGATCTGGTACGCGGTGATCGCCGGTCCTCCGGTGTTGGTCTGTGATGCTCGTCAGGTCGGCCGCATGCGATGGCCGGGGGATCGCAAGGCGTCCCACCCGGCCGCGGCAGGCGGGAGACTATAACAGCGCTTCGCGCCCGATCACCGACGTCCGTGCCAGACCCTGCGCGGCGTGGTGACGCCGCGCGCAGTGCAAGCATGACGGGCATGCACCGCCACTCCACGTCCCATCCCGCGCCTTCGTCCAAGGCAACCCCGGGCACTGCCCGCACCGCCGTCATAAGCGCCCTCGCGGGCATCGCGGTCGCCGGCACGGCCCTGGCGCCCACGGCGATCGCCGCCCCGCAATCACCGGGCGCGGGCACCACGCCCGCCGGCCAGTCGGTGAGGTTCCTCGTGAAGGGTGACTGGGGCACCGGCAGCAGCGCGCAGGCGGCCATCACCAAGCGCATGTGCGCAAGCCATGCGGCACGGCCCGCGTCGTTCATCCTCACC
>SXZC01000082.1 GCA_005788075.1 Actinomycetota bacterium | reverse complement strand
GCGCGGCCAGGCGCGAGACCGCCTGGGCGGGCGTGCGGTCGGGCACCGGGCGCCCGAGGCGGTGGGTGAGCGCGATGAGCAGCTCCCAGGCGCTCGCGGCGTCGGCGCACTCGCGCGCTGCGGGGCGAAGCCGCTGCGCGCGGCCGGTCATGCTCACCAGCACGCCCTCGTCCTCGAGCGCCGTGAGCAGCGGCAGCACCAGGTCGGCGCGGTCGGTCACTCCTGAGCGGTAGGTGTTCATCTCGATGATGCGCGGCACGCCGTCGATAGCGCGCGACCACCGTGCGCCCTCGGGCCCGGTGGTGGGGTCGGCCTGGATGGTGACGAGCACGTCCACCTCGCCGGCCTCAAGCGCCGTGAGCATGTCCCCGGCCGTGGCGATGCCCAGCGCCCTCAGCCCCGGGCCGCTCACGTCGGATGCCAGCTCGATCGCCCGCGTGGCGGGCTGCCCCTCGATGAGCGCCGCGAGGGCCGCAGCCGCGTCGGGCTCGGCGGCCAGGTCGGCCTCGTCCCACAGCACGATGGGCCGCTCGGCCGCGCCGATGACCTCGGCGACGATGGGCAGGGCGTCCTGCAGGTGACCGGGCGCGGTGCGGGTGACCTGGCATGACGGGTCGAGCGCGGTGGGGCGCGGTCCGGCCAGCACCACGCGCGCGCCGCGGCGAAGTGCCTTGCGCAGGCGAAGCTCGGTGATCGGCTGCTGCGCGCAGGGGTCGCCGCCCACCACCACGATGGCGTCGGCCCGGTCGAGGTCGTCCATCTGGGCGCCGGGCAGGGCGCGCAGCGGGCCAAGCCCAGCGCCGGGGATTCCCATGCGCCGCACCATGGCGTCGCCATTGCCGGCGCGGGTGGCGAACTCGGTGGCCAGGAATCCGGCCTCCACGGTGATGGGCTCGCCCAGCAGCACGGCCACGCGCAGTTCGCGGCGGCCCAGCATGCCGGCGGCCTCGTTCACGGCGCGGTCGAGCAGCACGGTGCGCCGGCCCACGGCGTCCACCAGCAGCGGCCCCGTGATGCGCTCGTCGCTGCGCAGCGCCGGGTAGGCCCAGCGCCCGCGGTCGCAGATCCAGCCCTCCTCCACGGCGAAGTTGGGCTCGGGGCGCCCGGTGAGGCGCTTCACCTCGTTGTCGCGCTCGGTGGCCTCGAGATTGCAGCCCACGGAGCAGCCGGCGCACACCGAGGGGGTGTTCTTGATGTCCCAGGGGCGGCTGACGAACCGGTAGGGGTTGCTGGTGAGCGCGCCCACCGGGCAGAGGTCGATGGTGTTGCCCGTGAACCGGCCCTCGTAGGGGTCGCCGCTGAAGGTGGCGATCTCCACGTGGTCGCCGCGCTCCTGGAAGGTGAGCTGGCCGTCCTCCGCGACCTCCTGGCTGAACCGCACGCAGCGGTAGCAGGCGATGCAGCGCTCGCGGTCGAGCGCCACCAGCGGCGAGAGGTCGAGCGGCTTGGGGAAGTGCAGCTTGGGCTCCACCGTGCGGGTCTGGCCGGGGCCGAACCGGAAGGTGCGGTCCTGCAGCGGGCACTCCCCGCCCTTGTCGCACACCGGGCAGTCGAGCGGGTGGTTGGCGAGCAGCAGCTCGAGCACGCCGTCCTGGGCGTCCTTGGCCACCTCGCTCTCGGTGTTCACCACCATGTCGGGGGCCACCGGGGTGGAGCAGGCGGTCTGCAGGCCGCGCATGCCCTCCACCTCCACCAGGCACATGCGGCATGCGCCGATGGGCGCGCCGAGGCGTGGCTCGTAACAGAAGATCGGGATCTCGATGCCCGCCGCCTTGGCGGCGTCCACCAGCATGGTGCCCTTGGGCGCCTCGATCGTGCGCCCGTTCACCGTGAGGGTCACCACGTCGTTCGGTTCGTCAGCCAACGGGCGCCTCCGTCATCGGCACCGGCCGGGGCGAGCCCTCGTGGGCCACGCGGATGAACTCATCGCGGAAGAGATCGAGCGCGCTCTGGATGGGCATCACCGCGCCGTCGGCCAGCGGGCAGAGCGTGCGCCCCTCGATGCGCCCGAACAGGCTCTCGAGCAGGCGGATGTCCTCCTCGCCGCGGCCCTCGCCATGCACCATGCGGCCGAGGATGTTGGCGAGCCATCCGGTGCCCTCGCGGCACGGCGTGCACTTGCCGCAGCTCTCGTGGCGGTAGAACTGCGCCAGGCGCCACGACGCGCGCACGATGCAGCCGGAGTCGTCCATCACGATGCACCCGCCGCTGCCGAGGAACGTGCCCACGCTGTTCAGGGCCTCGTAGTCGAGCGGCACGTCGAGCGAGTCGACGCCGATCACGGGCACCGACGATCCGCCGGGCCACACGGCCTTCACCTCGCGGCCGGGGCGCAGGCCGCCGGCCATGTCGTAGATGAGCTCGCGCAGGGTGGTCTCGCCCAGCACCACCTCGAAGTTGCCCGGGCTCAGCACGTGGCCCGACACCGAGAACAGCTTGGTGCCCGGGCTCTTCTCGTTGCCCATGGCGGCGTACCAGTCGGGCCCGCGGTGCATGATGGGCGGCAGCGACGCCAGGG
>SXZC01000081.1 GCA_005788075.1 Actinomycetota bacterium | reverse complement strand
GGTGGCCCACCGCCACCTGGCGCCCCTTCGCCCCGCGCCGCCCCTCGTCCACGAGGCGCAGCACCGTCTTGCCCTGCATCACCACCTGCCTGGCCTGGTCGGCCACGAGGATGCGCACGGTCTGCTGCGGCAGCTGCTTCAGCTGGCTGCCGGGAAAGGCCTCGCGCACGATCTGCTGCGCCGTCTTGCCGCGCTTCGCCTGGGCGAGGGCGTCGTTGCGCGTCATCGGCGCGGCCGTGGCGACGGACCCGGCCATGGCGAGCGCCAGGCCGGCTGCGATCAGGGGCCGGAGGAACATCCTTACCTCAACCTAGCAGTGCCCTCGCATCAGGCCACACCGCCGGGGGCCGGCACGCGTAAATCGCCACGTTTGGCCTGCATGGAGCGGGGGAAATGCCCCGCACCGCCTTGGGTTATCCCGAGGCGAAGACCTTCCCGAGCCGCTCCATCCCCACGGAGATCTCCTCGGGCGACACGCCCGAGTAGGCCAGCCTCAGCGTGTTGTGGTGGCCCTCGGTGAAGCAGGCCGAGCCGGCCACGTAGATGACCCCGGCCTCCTGCGCCACCGGCAGCAGTGCGTCGGCCGACATGCCGTCGGGCAGCTCGAGCCACATGAAGAAGCCACCGTTCGGCGGGGTGCACTTCGTGCCCTCAGGCATCAGGTGCAGCCCCTCCGCCATGGCGTCGCGGCGGATGCGCATGAGCTCGGTGACCCGGGCGATGTTGGGGTCGAGCAGGCCGTCCTCGCATACCTTGAACACCGCGGCCTCGGGGAGGTGCGCGGGCGAGATGTAGGTCTGGTTGGCGCGAGTGGTGAGCGTCTTCACCAGGTCGGCCGGCGCGATGAGGTACCCCACGCGAAGACCCGGCGCGAGGGTCTTGGAGAACGACGACGAGAACATCACCTTCTCGGGGCCGCCCAGCTCGTAGATGCTCGGCAGGGCGTCGCCCTCGAACCGCAGGCGGCCGTAGGGGTCGTCCTCGAGGATCCAGAACCCGTGCTTCTCGGCCAGCGCCACCAGCGCCCTGCGCTTCTCGAGCGAGATCGTGGTGCCCGCGGGGTTGTGGAAGTTGGGGATGGTGTAGACGAGCTTGGGCACGCGCCCGGCGTCGCATGCGGCGGCGAGCGCCTGCACGTCCATGCCGTCGTCCTCCATGGGGATCTCGAGGATGTCCATGCCGTGCATCTGCGCCTGCAGCAGCGCCCGGTCGTAGGTGGGCGCCTCGAGCCCGATGAGGTCGCCGGGTGCGAGGAACGTCTCGAGCAGGAACACGTAGCCCTCGAGTGAGCCGTTGGTCACGAGCACCCGGTCGGCCGTGGTGCCGTGGTGCGCGGCGAGCCACTCGCGAAGCGGTGGGTAGCCGCCCCCGGTGCCGTACGACAGGATCACCGTCGGGTCGGCGGCCAGGGCCGCGTCGGCGCAGCGGGCGATCAGCCCGCCATCGAGCGCCTCCGGAGCCGGGGCGCCCCGGGCGAATGAGATGACGTCAGGCACGGCGCGGCAGTCTAGACACGCGGCCGTGCCGGTAGCCTCGCCTTCGTGGCGACATTCGTCCTGATCCACGGCGCGATGCACGGCGGGTGGTGCTGGCGGCCGGTCGAAGCGCTGCTGCGCGAGGCCGGCCACGTGGCGCACGCGCCCACGCTCACGGGCATGGGCGACCGGGCGCACCTGCTGTCGCCCGAGGTCGGCGTGGACACCCATGTGGCCGACATCGTCGCCACGCTGCGCATGGAGGACGTCCGCGACGGCGTGCTCGTGCTGCACTCCTACGCCGGCGTGCTGGCCGGCCCGGTGGTGCAGGCCGCCACCGACCGCGTGGGCCGCGTGGTGGCGATGGGCGCATTCCTCGCCGACCCCGGGGAGTGCCTCGCCGAGGTCGAGCCGCCCGAGGTGGTGCGACGCTACCGCCAGATCGTGGCCGACGAGGGACAGGGGTGGCGCGTGCCCGCCGCGCCCGCGTTCATGGACCAGTGGTCGGTGCCGGCGCACCTGCGCGATTTCGTGGGACCACGGCTCACGGACTTCCCCGCGCGCTGCGTGGATGACCGCGTGGCGTATGACCGCGCGGTGTTTGACGCCCTGCCGCGCGACTACGTGGAGCACACGGCGCCACCGCTCGCCAGCCTGGCGGCCACGGTGGGGCGGGCCCGCGATCGCGGCTGGCGCATGCACCAGGTGGCTACGGGCCACGACCTCATGCTGGAGGATCCCTCGGGCACCGCCCGCCTGCTCATGGAGATCGCCTCCTGAGCAGCCGGGCGGTGCGCCGGGGGGTCGCTACTTCAGCGTGTCGGCAACGATCTCGGCGACCTCGGTGGGGTTGGTGCCCACCCGCACGCCGAGCGCCTCGAGGGCGTCCTTCTTGCCCTGGGCGGTGCCGGACGACCCGGTGATGATGGCGCCGGCGTGGCCCATCTGCTTTCCGGGAGGAGCCTGGAAGCCCGCGATGTAGCCCACCACCGGGGTCTTCATGTTGGCGGCGATGAACTCGCCGGCGCGCTCCTCCTCGTCGCCGCCGATCTCGCCGACCATCACCACGAGGTCGGTGTCGGGGTCGGCCTCGAACATGGTGAGGACGTCGATGAACGACGACCCCACGATCGGGTCGCCGCCGATGCCCACCACGGTGCTCTGGCCGATGCCGAGGTCACCGATCTCCTTGGAGATCTGGTACGTCAGCGTGCCGGAGCGGCTGATGATGCCCACGCGACCCGGCGTGAAGACGTCGGTGGGCATGATGCCCACCGTGGCCTCACCCGGGCTGATCGCGCCCGGGCAGTTCGGGCCCAGCAGGCGCTGGTCGCTGCGCTGCAGGTGCGTGTACACGCGCATCATGTCGTGGGCGGGGATGCCCTCGGTGATGGCGATCGTGAGGTCGATGCCCGCGTCGAGCGACTCGTAGATGGCGTCGGTGGCGAACCGCGGCGGCACGAAGATCATCGAGGTGTTCGCCCCGGTGGCCTCCACGGCGTCGCGCACGGTGTTGAACACCGGGATGCCCTCGACGTCCTGCCCGGCCTTGCCGGGGGTCACGCCCGCCACCACGTTGGTGCCGTACGCCTTGTTGCGGAGGGTGTGGAACTGCCCCTCGCGGCCGGTGACTCCCTGCACCACCAGCTTGGTGTCCTTGCCGACCAGGATGCTCACGAGGCCTCCTTCGCGAGCTCAACGGCGCGCTGTGCGGCCGAGAGCATCGTGGGCTCGACCACCACGTTGGCCGGGGCGCGCTCGGCGATGATGGCGCGCCCCGCCTCCGCGGCGGTCCCGTCCAGGCGCACGACGATCGGGAGCGTGGCCCCCAGCTTGTCGAGCGCCGTGAGGAGGCCCTCGGCCACCTCGTCGCAGCGGGTGATGCCGCCGAAGATGTTGATCATCAGCGACTTCACCTTGGGGTCGCTCAGCAGCACCTCGAGCGCGGTGGCAACGGCCTCCGCGTTCGACCCGCCGCCGGCGTCCAGGAAGTTGGCGGGCTTGCCGCCGGCGAGCGCCACCACGTCGAGGCTGCTCATCACGATGCCGGCGCCGTTGCCCATGATCCCCACGTCGCCGTCGAGCTTCACGTAGGTGACGCCGCGCTCATGCGCCATGCGCTCCTGCTCGTCGTCGGTGACGCTCTCCTGCAGCTCGGCGAGGTCGGGGTGGCGGTAGAGCGCGTTGTTGTCGATCGACACCTTGGCGTCGAGCGCCACCACGCGGTCATCCGCGGTCCAGATGAGCGGGTTGATCTCGATGAGCGTGGCCTCGAGGCCGATGAACGCCTCGTACGCCTTGGTGAGTGCGTCGAGCACGCCCTTCTGCGCGGGCTCGTCGATGCCGGCGTGGTACACCAGCCAGCGGCCGTGGTGGGGCTGGAAGCCCACGAGCGGGTCCACGTGCAGGCGCGCCAGTGCCTCCGGGTGCTCCTCGGCCACCGCCTCGATGTCCATGCCGCCCATGGCCGAGAGCATCACGAGGGGCTTCTTCGCCGAGCGGTCGAACGTGACCGAGGCGTAGTACTCCTTCTTGATGTCGGAGGCGGCCTCGATCCAGAGCCGCTTCACCACGTGGCCCTTTATGTCCATGCCGAGGATGTTGTCGGCCTCGGCGTAGGCCTCGTCAGGGTCCTTCGCGAGCTTGATGCCGCCGGCCTTGCCGCGACCGCCCACCTGAACCTGCGCCTTCACGACGACCGTGCCGCCGATTGCCTCGGCGGCGGCCTTCGCCTGCTCGGGCGTGTCGGCAACCTCGCCCGATGGCACGGCGAGGCCGTACTTGGCGAAGAGCTGCTTGCCCTGGTACTCGAAGAGATCCACCCGCGTCCCTTGTCTCGCTGTCAGTGAACGGCCCGCATCTGGGGGCGGGCCGGTCGGGGACTCTACCCATGAGATGGGTCCGGGCGGGCGTCTACCCTCGCGGCCATGTCGGCTGACAGGGCCAACGCGCAGAGGCTGGAGATGCTGCTGGTGCTGCAGTGGCTCGACGAGGGCATGGCCGTGGACGGCGACGTGATGCTCTCGGTGCCCACTGCGGCCGCCGAGCTCGGGCTCGAGGGCGACGACGGCCTGCTGGCGCTCATGGCGGCCCTCGGGGTGCTCGAGGACGAGGGCCGGGTCACGGTCACGTGGCCGGGGCGCCCCTTCGACTCCGCCGAGGCGCGGGTGCTGCTCTCGCCCGAGATCGCCCGCGACGCCGCGGCGCTGTTCGGCTCGTAGCGGCCGCGCCCTAGCGGCGCATCATCCGCAGCGCGATGGCCGCGCCCACCGCCGCGCCGATGAGCCCGCCGATCACGAGCGCCGTGGTGCGGTTGGCCGCGGCCGGGTCGAGCACCGCCACCAGGCCCGCGGCGATTCCCACGCCAATGGCGCCCACCACGATCGCCGCGCCGAGGGCGATGCCCAGTGATCCGGCGTCGGGCATCCGCCAGCGCCGGTCGTCGTCGGCCGCGGCGTCGGGGCCGCTGAAGAGACGGACGTCCTCGGGGTCGCGGGCGGTCACTGCGATGCCGCTCGCCATGTCGCGCAGCGTCTCGGGGTACACGGTGGCCTCGCGCGCCAGGGCGCGCAGCGCCACGCCCGCGCGCGCAAGGTGAAGCGGGTCCCGGGGCATGGCGCGCGCCAGCGCGGCCGCGGTGAGCGCAGCCGCCTCGGCCGGGTCGATGTCGCCGGTGTAGATGACGGGCTCCGCGTCGTCGGGGTCGTCTCCCGGCTCGAGCACGAGGTCGGCGATCGCCGACCCGGGCGGGGGCGACACCTCGCCGGGCGGCACCGCCAGGCCGCCGATCTCGCAGCGGCCCGTGAGGTCCACCAGGTCGTCGGGGGCCGACGCCCCGAAGGCGCGGATCACCGCCTGTCGCCCCGGTCCGTCGGCCGCGGACAGGCGGTCGGCCGCCAGCGCCACGCCGCAGGCCAGCACGGCACGGCGCACCGTCTCGCGGTCGGCGTCGCCGGGATCCACGAGGGCCCCGGCCGAGGCGCGGCCCGCCCCGAGGCGGCCGGCCCACAGGACGACGCGGGTCATCTCAGCCGATGACGGCGATGACCTCGTCGGCGGCCACCGACTGACCGGCCTCGACGCTCACCGCGCTGATGGTGCCCGCGGTGTGCGCGGTCACCTCGTTCTCCATCTTCATCGCCTCGATGATGCAGATGACGTCGCCCACCGCGACCTCCTGGCCGTCCGCCACCGCCACGCTCAGCACCGTGCCCTGCATGGGCGAGTGCACCTCGCCGGTGGCGCTGCCGCCGCCCGACCCGTGGTGGCCGGATCCGCCCTTGCGCTCGCGCTTCTTCTTCGGCGCCGGTGCGCCGCCGCCGGCCAGGTCCTTCTCGGGGATGAACAGGCGCACGTCGAACCTGCGGCCACCCACCTCGGCCACCAGCGAGCGCTCGGCCACGGGCTCGGCCTCGGGGGCCTCGGGCGCGGGCGGCGGGGCGCCGTCGCGCGCCGGCAGCGGGGTGTTCTCGGCGCTCATCACCTCGAGCGCGTCGTGGCAGGCGCCGCCGTCGATGAACTCCTGCTGGTTCAGCAGCCAGATGTGGAAGGGGATGAGCGTGGTCACGCCCTCCACCACGTACTCCTCGAGCGCGCGCAGCATGCGCCTGCGGGCGGCCTCGCGATTGACGTCCCAGGTGATGAGCTTCGCCACCATGGGGTCGTACATGTCGCTGATCACCGATCCGCCTTGCACGCCCGAATCCACGCGCACGCCCGGGCCGGCCGGCTCGCGGTAGGCCGTGATGGGGCCCGGGGTGGGAAGGAAGCGCTTCTCGGCGTCCTCCGCGTTGATGCGGCACTCGAACGCGTGCCCGCGCGGCGCCACCCGGTCCTGGGTCACCGACACCGGCTCGCCCGCCGCGATGCGTACCTGCTCGCGGATGAGGTCGAGCCCGGTGACCATCTCGGTGACCGTGTGCTCCACCTGGATGCGCGTGTTTATCTCGAGGAAGAAGAACTCCTCGCCCGACACCAGGTATTCCAGCGTGCCGGCCGAGCGGTAGCCCACGGCCTCGGCCGCGCGCACCGATGCCTCGCCCATGCGCTGGCGCAGGTCGTCGCTCACGATGGGGCTGGGGGTCTCCTCCACCAGCTTCTGGTGGCGGCGCTGCACC
>SXZC01000080.1 GCA_005788075.1 Actinomycetota bacterium | reverse complement strand
CTCGCGATACCAGTCGGCCACCTGCCGGCGTCGGTCGTTCCAGTCGTCCACGTGCGGGAGGAAGATGTTCACGGCCGCGGCCTGGATCTCGTCGAGGCGCGAGTTGTAGCCCACCTCGGTGAACACGACCTTGTCCTCCGACCCATGGAACCTGAGGCGCTTCACCGCGGCGCCGAGGTCCGGGTCGCTGCACACGACCATGCCGCCGTCGCCGATGCCGGGGAAGTTCTTGGTGGGGAAGAACGAGATGGTGGCGATGTCACCCATGGTGCCCACCGGCCACTCGCCATCGGCCGAGCCGAAGGCTTGGGCGGCATCCTCGATGACCGACAGGCCGTTCTCGGCGGCCGTGGTGAGCGTGGATGTCATGGGCGCCGCGTGTCCGAAGATGTGCACCGGGATGATCGCCTTGGTCTTCTCGGTGACCTTCTCCTCGATCAGGTCCGGGTCGAGGCAGGCGCCAACCGGCTCGACGTCCACGAACACCGGCGTCGCACCGTGGCGCGCGATGGCCTCGGCCGTGGCGTAGAAGGTGTACGGCGTGGTGATGACCTCATCACCGGGGCCCACGCCCAGGGCCTGCAGCGCGATGACCAGGGCGTCGGTGCCATTGGCCACGCCCACGCAGGGACGGTTCTCAAGCCGCTTCGACACGGCCTCCTCGATGGCACGCACCCGGGGGCCCAGGATGAAGGCGCCGGTGTCGAGGATCTCGGCGAGAGCTGCATCGAGCTCGCCGCGCAGGGGCGCGTACTGCGCCCGGATGTCCATCAGCGGAATGGCCACGGCGCGCGACGTTATCAACGCAGGCGGGCGCCGGAGCCCCGCCCGGGATCACCGGGGACGTCGGTCACTGGTGCGCCGGCCACCGGAATGCGCGCCGTGACGATCGTGCCGAAGCCCTCGCGGGAGGTGATCGAGGCCGATCCGCCCAGCCGCTCGGTGATGTGCTTGACGATCGAGAGGCCCAGCCCGGTGCCGCCGAGGCGGCGTGAGCGCGACGGATCTGCGCGGTAGAAGCGCTCGAACACATGCGGGACGTCCTTCTCGGGAATCCCCAGCCCGTCGTCCTGCACCTCCACCACCACCATGTCCCTGTCGCGCCCCACGCGGACCGTGGCGGTGGACCCCGTGCCCGCGTAGCGCACGGCGTTCTCGGCCAGGTTGCGCACGACGGTATGCGCCATGCGCTCGGTGAGCGGGGTGATGGCCCCATCCCCGGCCTCCACCACGATGGTCACGCCCTGCTCGCCGGCCTCGCCCTCGAGCTCGGCCGCCACCTCGCGCGCCACCATGGCCATGTCCGTGCGGTCACCCGACGGGTCGCCCTGCGCCGCCTCGAGCTCCGAGAGGAAGAGGATGTCGTCCACCAGTGCCTCGAGGCGCTCGGTCTCGAAGCGCGAGCGGCCCACGAAGTCGGCGCGCATGTCGGCCGGCATCTCCGGGTCCTCCAGGGCCTCGAGCATTCCGCGCAGGCCGGTGAGCGGCGTGCGGAGCTCATGCGAGACGTTGGCGACGAACTGCGAGCGCAGGTCCTGGTACGCAACCGCCTGGGTGGCGTCGATGAGCGTGAGCACCGCGCCCGGCTCGCCGTCGGCCGAGAACGGCACCACCTGCGCGCGGAAGGTGCGCCGGCCCTCCACGAACAGGCGCAGCTCGAACTCGTCGTCGCGGCCGGTGTCGAGGGCCTCGCGCACCCGCGACGCCAGCAGGTGATCGCCGAACGCCTCGAGCACGCTCACGCCGGTGCGCAGGAAGGGGAAGGCCCTGAGCGCGGCAGGGTTGACGCGCTCCACCTCGGACCCCGGGCCCACGAGCACCGCGGTGGTGGGGAGCGCCTCGAACGCGGCGTCGAGACGACCGGCGTCCGCCTGCCCGGCGGGCTCCACGGCCTCCGCATGAACCGGCTCGCCGCCCCCGCGGCGGCGAAGCGCGACGATCGCCCCGATGGCCACGATGACTGCGATCGCGGCGATCACCCACGCGAGCGCGGTCACGCGACCGGGGAGGATGCGGGCATCGGCGTCACCTAGGCGGGGATGGCGTCGATCTCCGCCTGCAGGGCCTTCATCTCGGACACGAGGCGCTTCACCTCGTCGTCGAGCCCCCTCATTCCCTGGTGCTGGCGGTACACCACGTGCCCCAGTTCCTCGGCCGTGGCGTTGAGCTTGCGTTGCAGCATGAGCTTCTCGCCCATGTCGCGCGCGTCCTTCGCGCCCTTCTGCGCCGCGTCCGCGGTCTTGTTGGCGAGGTCCTTCGCCTTGTCGGTGAAGCCCATGATCCCTCCTGGCGGATCAGGCCCGGTCGGCCCTCCACGTGCCCCAAGCGATGAACGTGGAGATGATCGAGACGATGAGTGAGACGATGATGCCCCACGACTGGTCCCGGATGTCCATGAGGGCGACCACCGTATAGATCAGCGTGATCGACGTGAGGTATGCCGCCACGCCGGCGCCCGGCAGGCGCGGCACCTCGTAGTCGAAGGCGTCCGCCAGCGAGATGAGGCCCGCGAAGAGCGCGGCGAGGAACGCCAGCCACACCGAGTCGGCGTCCCACGCGCGGGCGCCGCCGGCGCCCCACTCAAAGAAGAGGCTGATGATGAAGACGCCATTCAGGATCGCCACGGCGATGAGCCGCTCCCGGCGATCAAGTGACTTGAGGTAATTCACTGGCGTCCTTTCTAGCCGCGCCGGTCTATGACCCAGGCCATGGCGGCGAGCACCGCCGCGCCGGCCGAGAGGCCGAGGGCCACCCAGGCCCCGTACAAGAAGTTGTCGCCCGCGAGGATGAACAGCGCCGTGTAGAACAACCCGATGGGCATGAGGAAGGTGCTGAAGGCCGGCACCGGCAGCGACCGCATGCCGCTCACGGTGACGGCATCGAGCAGCAGCAGCGCCGACGCCACGGCCACGATGACGAGCGGCAGCCACGACGAATCGATCATGTTGGCGCCGGTGAGGTCGCCCTCGGTGCCGCCCATGCCGAACCAGGGCAGGAAGAGCGCACCGCACCACAGGCCGCCGAGGATGGCGGCCAGGATCTCGACGCGCTCGAGGGCTCCGAAGCGAGGCACTCGGTGAGTCTACGCCCGCGCTCGGCGCGCGAGCGGCGGTGTTACCGGGTGTCCTGGCGGTACACCGAGTAGGTCAGGACGAGCCCGATGACCGAGAAGATGAGCGCGAGCCACACGCCGTACGACAGCCCGTCGATCGCGAAAATGAAGACGACCACGTAGAAGACGAGCAGCGACATCAGGTAGGTGGCGAGCGACGTCGGATTGATGCGGCGCAGCGGCATATCCATGCGCAGGCCGTCCGCGGCCATGATGCCGCCGGCCACCAGCGCGATGATCAGCGCGAGGGGCCATGAGCCCAGGTCGGCGCCGGATCCGGAGATCGGCCCGAAGGTCTGCCACTTGAGGAACAGGGAGATGATGAACAGCAGCATGCAGACGGCTGCTCCCATCTCCTTCTGCTCTCGCGAGATCCCCTGCAGGTCCACCGGTGCTCCTTGGAAGGGTTCTGACGGGACGCCTTTCGACGCCGCCTGCCGCCGTCCCTTCCCGTGGAGCGCCTAGGGGATCGCGAACGGCGCGTAGTGCCCGGGCACCACGAGCGCCGGCGCGCGCTGGCGGATCATCCGCCAGGCGTCCAGGTGCTGGTCGCGGTTCTCCAGCCCGTCGGGTGCCGACATCTCGCGGAACCACGCAGGGTCGGGGCCGAGGGTGTCGCCCGCGGCGATGACCCGGGCGTCGTCGCACTCGGCCACCACGGCCACGTGCCCCGGGGCGTGCCCGGGCGTGTGGAACCACGTGAGGCCATCGCGTATCGCGCCCTCCGCGCCGTCCATCACCACGATCGGGGCGTCATCGACGATGCCCCGCTGGCGTCGCGCCCACGGCGTGCCGAGCTCGTCGCGGTGCACCCATACCTCTGTGACCCCCGGAAGCTGCGGCAGCGCGCTCAGGTGATCGGAGTGCAGGTGGGTCATCACCACGGTGCGCACGTCAGCCGGGGCGATGCCGCGTGAACGCAGCGCGCCATCCAGCATGTCCCCCTGGGTCTGGTAGCCGGGATCGATCACCACGGGCTCCGGACCGGTGAGCAGCACGGTGTTGGGCCAGGCGATCATCCCGGGCACCGCGCCCTCGAGGCGCCGGTACGCGGCGAACGTGCCCTCGGTGGTGGCCGCCCGGCTCTCCACCACCTCATCGCCGAGCAGGCCGAAGATAATGCGGTGCGCGGGCACCAGCACCTCCCAGCGCCAGGGGCCGCCGGCCATCGCCTAGGCCTCCCGGCGACCGTCCGCGCCCGGCTCGGGGCGGGCGTAGCAGGGCGCCTCGAGGAAGGGCTCCACGGGATCGGGCGACCTGCGGCGCGCTCGCTCGATGCGCACGCGCACGGCCTGGCGGAGCGGCGCGGCGAGGGGCGACGCCGCGAGGCCCACGAGCCCCACGCCGATGATCAGGCCGCGCCGGCGTGCGGCCATGGCGCTACTTGAGGAGGGAGAGGAACTCGTCGACCGGGATGGCGGTCAACGTCTGGAAGTGGGCCGTGCCGCGCGCGGCGAGCTCCACCGAGACCCGGGCGATCACCTTCTCGTCGGGGGCCTCGACGATGTTCACGAAGTCGTACGGCCCGAGGACCGCCCACTGCTGGACGACCTTGGCGCCCATCTGCTCGATCTCCTGGTTCACTTCCTTCACGCGCTGCGGGTTGGCCTTGATGGTGCCCGCGCCGTGGGGGCTGAGCGTGCTGAGCAGGATGTAGGTCGGCACCCGTCCTCCTAGGGTCCTTGCCGGTCGCGTTGAGCGTATCAGCGTGCGGATAGGATGACCCCATGGGTACCGGGCCCCAAGTGCGCGCCAACCGCGGGACGGTCCCCGCCATCACCGCGATCGCGGCGCTGATCCTCGCGATCAGCGTGTTCCTGCCGTGGTACACGGCCGACGTCGCGCCGCCCTTCACCCCCGAGGCCACCTCGGGCTGGGACGCCACGCTGCTCGCGCGCATCGCCTTCGCCGCGGCCGTCATCACCCTCATCGCCGCGGCGCTCATGTGGCTCGACGTTCGCGGCTTCCTCCCCATCGACGCCGACATCGTCCGGGCGCTCGCCTGGACGTGCCTCGCGCTCACCATCCTCGCGACGGCCCTCGTGGCGTGGCGCCTCGTGCGCCCGCCCGGACCCGCGGAATTCCTGGCCCGTGACATCGGGCTGTTCATCGCCCAGGCCGCCGCCATCGTGGCGCTCGTGGCATCGATCGGCGCAGTGCGCCCGAGGAACCCATGATCCACGTATCCCGCACCATCACCGTCCCCATGGCCCGCGACGCGGCCTTCCACCAGGTCGCCGAGTTCGGGCGCGCGTCGGAGTGGGACCCCGGCCTCGTGGAGTCACGCCAGGAGACCCCGGGCCAGCCGGGGCTCGGCACGGTGTTCCCGATCGTCGCCGAGTTCCGCGGCAAGCGCACGCCGATGAACTACGAGATCACCGAATGGGAGCCCACCACCCGCATGGTCATCGAGGGCACCGGCGAGAAGGCCACCGCCCGCGACGAGATCATCTTCCGCGACGCCCCGGGGGGCGGATGCGAGATCACCTACACGGCCGCCCTCGGCATGAAGGGCGTCCTGAAGCTGGCCGAGCCATTCCTCAAGGGCACGTTCAACCACATGGGCGACGAGGCCGTGGCCGGCCTCGCGAAGTGGCTTTCCCAGTAGGCCGGCGGCGACCGTGCCGGCGACCGCGGTGACAGTCACCCGGGGGTGACTGTCACCGGCCCACCGGCTGCCTCCCCTACGCCGCGGCGCGCTCGCGCGGCCGCATCACCAGGTCGCCGTCCTCCACGACCACCTCGACGTCGTCGCCGGGCGTGATCGCGCCGGTGAGCATCTCCAGGGCGAGCGGATCCTGCACCCGCTTCTGGATGACGCGCTTGAGCGGCCGGGCCCCGTTGGCCGGGTCGTACCCCTCGTCGGCGATCTTCTCCCGGGCCTCGGGCGAGAGGCTCAGGCGGATGTCCTGCTCCTCGAGCCGCTGGTCGAGGCGCGCCATCTGCATGTCCACCACGCGGTCGATGTCGCCGCGGGTGAGCTTGCCGAACTGCACGATCTCGTCCACCCGATTGAGGAACTCCGGCCGGAAGTGGTCGCGGAGCGCCCCCATCACGCGCTCCTCGGTGATCGCGTCGTCCAGGCCGTCCAGCATGAACTGGCTGCCGATGTTGGACGTCATGATCACCACGGTGGTGCGGAAGTCCACGACGCGGCCCTGGCCAGCGGTCAGGCGCCCGTCG
>SXZC01000008.1 GCA_005788075.1 Actinomycetota bacterium | reverse complement strand
TGGAGGGCGTGAGCAACGTGCTCACCAAGGTGATCGAGTGGGGACGCCTGGCGTCGTACCTCGAGCAGTCCACGCGCTACGTGCCCTACACCGACATGGTGGACGGCCGCTGGAAGTACGTGCGGCCGCCGGGCATCTCGGCCCACCCGGACCTGCTGGCGCGCTACGAGGCGGTGCTCGACGACGCCTTCGCCACTTACTCCCGCCTTTTCGAAGCGGTGCTCGAGCACCTGGTGGCCGGGGACGAATCGGGCGATGACGACGCGGCGGTGCGCAGGGCGCTGCGCGCCCGCGCCCTCGACGCCGTGCGCGGGCTGCTGCCCGCGGCCACCACCGCCAACCTCGGCGTGTACGCCTCGGGCCAGGCATGGGAGCAGCTGATCATCCGCCTGCGCGCCCACCCGCTGGCCGAGGCACGCGAGGCGGGCGACCGGGTGCTTGTGGCGCTGCGCCAGGTGATCCCCGACTTCCTCACCCGGGTGGACCGCCCCGACCGCGGTGAGCGCATGGGCGCCTACCGCTTCGCCACCGAGGATCGCGCGGCGAGGATGTGGGAGGCGCTGGCCGGAAGCGCGGAGACGCCAACCCCTGTGACAGTCACCGTTCCGGTGACAGTCACCTCCTCTGCGCTCCCGGGCGTTCGGCTGGTGCAACACGACCCGGACGGTGAGCGGCGCGTGCTCGCGCATGCGCTGTGGCCGGAGTCGGGACGCACCATCGACGAGGTGCGCGCGAGGGTGGACGCCCTCGACGACTCCGCCGTGCGCGCCGCGCTGGCCGAGTGGGCCGCGGGGCGCGCCGACCGTCGCGAGCGACCCGGGCGCGCGCTTGAGGCCACCTCGTACCTCTTCGAGGTGACCTGCGACTACGGCGCGTACCGCGACCTGCAGCGCCACCGGATCCTCACCCTCGAGGCGCAGCCCCTCGGGGCCGACCTCGGGTGGGAGCCGTCTCCCGACGTGGAGGCCGCGGGGCTGGCCGAGGAGTTCGCGCGGGTGAACCACGCATCGGCCGAGCTCTGGCGCGACGTGCTCGCCGTGGTTCCCGAGGAGGCGCCCTACGCGGTGACCATGGCGCACCGCATCAGGTTCACGATGCGCATGAATGCCCGCGAGGCGATGCACCTCATCGAGCTGCGCAGCCAGCCGCAGGGCCACGCCGCCTATCGCCGCGTGGCGCAGGACATGCTCGTGGCCATCCGCGACGACGCCGGGCAGCCCGGCATCGCGGGCCTCATGGAGTTCACGGACATGTCCGGCGAGGGCGGCCGCCTGGCCCAGGAGCGGCGCACGGAGGCCAAGCGGGCCGCTGATACCGTGGATTCCTGATGGCCGCTGATTCCTCACCGATGCGCCTTGGTGGCATGGCGCTTGCCAATGGCCTCATGGTGCACGGGCCCAGCCAGTGGGCCGCCGCCGTGGTGGATGATGACGGCCGCACCCTCGTGGCATCGGGCCCCCGGCCACGGCTCTCGGTGGGACCCCTCGGTCGCATTCCGCTGGCCCGGGGCGTGGTGCGCATGGCCGAGATGCTCATGGTGGTGCCCGCGGTGCGCACCGGCATGCCCGAGGCGCGCCTCGCGATGGAGGATGCCCCCATGGCCCCCGTGATGGCGGGGTCGATGGCCGCCACCGCCGCGTCGCGTCGCCTGCTGCGCTCGGGCCTGGCGCAGGAGGCCGCCGCGGCCGTGCTGGGCCTCGCGCCCTCGCTGCTGATGCTGCGGGCGTCCGATGCGTCGGCGTGGCACGCGGTAGAGCACAAGAGCATCGCGGCGTACGAGCGGGCCGGCGAAGCGGGAATCGCCGACAACGCCGCCGAGCCCAAGGAGCACACCCGGTGCGGCAGCAACCTCGTGCTGCCGCTCATGGTGGCCACCGCCGCGGGCAACCTGATCGCCCGCCGCCTTCCCTCGCGGCGCACCCGGCTGCTGGGGCGCGCGGTAGCCATGGCCGCGGGCATCGGCGCCGCGGTGGAGGCCTTCGCCTTTGCCGAGCGCAACCCGGGCCACCCGGTGTCGCGCGCGGTGCACTGGAGCGGCCACGCGATTCAGGCGGGGTTCGTCACCCGCGAGCCCGACGAGCAGCAGCTGGCCGTGGGACGCGCGGCGATGGAGGAGATCCTCCGCGCCGAGAGGTCGGTGGGGGCCGCCGCGTGAGGGCTACGCACCGCGGCATGGCTGCCGCGGCAGCGACTGCGGCGATGGCCCTGGCGGTCGCCGGCACCGCCCAGGCGCACATCAGCGTGAGCCCCGGCACCGCCGTGCTGCGGGAGTCGACCGAGTTCACCATCCGCGTGCCGGCCGAGGGCGGGCTCACCACCAACCGCGTGCGCGTGACGTTCCCCCCGCAGGTGACCGTGTACGCCGTGGCCGACGCCCCCGGCTGGACCACGCGCATCCTGCGCAGGCAGGACGGCCGCCTGCGCGGCGTGGAGTGGACCGGCGGGCTGATCCCGCCCGATCAGTACGCCGACTTCACGGTGCTCGGCACGCCCTTCGAGGAGGGCACGAGCGTCTGGAAGTCGGAGCAGGGCCTCGCGAACGGCCAGGTGAAGCCGTGGACCGGCCCGCCCGAGGTCGATGGCCAGGCGGCGCCCGAGACCGGCCCCGGCGCGCCCGGGCCCGCGGCGGCCGTGGTGATCTCCGCGGAGGCCGTGGAGGCCGGTGGCGGATCGGATGGCGGCGCCACGCTGTGGGCCGCGATCATCGGCATCGCCCTCGGCGCCCTGGTGCTCGTGGGCGTGGGCATGGTGTGGGCGTCGCGGCCTGCCGAGCTGCCGCCCGACGGCCCCGACGACGCCCCGGGCCGATGACGAGCAGTGCCGGCCGCACCCGCCTGGCGCCATCCACCTTCCAGCTGCCGGTGGATCGCATGCGCGACGGCTACTACAGCGATGCCTACTTCACGTTCACCCGGGACGTGCTCGAGAGCGACGGCCACCATCCGCGCGTGCTGATGCAGGTGTTCCAGCGCGAGCAGGCGGTGCTGGGCGGCGTGGACGAGGCGCTGGCGATCCTCGCCCTGTGCTCGGGGCGGCGCGTGGACGGCGCATGGATCGACGCCCACGACGACATCACCGCCATGGCCCTGCACGACGGCGATGAGATTGCCCCCTGGGAGACCGTCCTCTCGATCGAGGGCGACTACTCGCTGTTCGCCCACCTCGAGACCCTCATCCTCGGCGCGCTGGGCCGGCGCACGCTCATCAGCCGAAACGTGCGCGCCGTGGTGGAGGCCGCCCGCGGCAAGCCGATCCTGTACTTCCCGGCCCGCTTCGACCACTGGCAGGTGCAGACCGGCGACGGCTGGGCCGCCCACGTGGCCGGGGCGATCGGCGTGAGCACCGACGCGCAGGCATCGTGGTGGGGCGGCCGGGGCATGGGCACCGTGCCCCATGGGCTCATCGCGGCATATGGCGGCGACACCGTGCTGGCCGCGCGCAAGTTCGCCGAGCGGTTCGCGGGCGAGCTCAACGTGATCGTGCTCGTGGACTTCGAGAACGACTCGGTGCGCACCGCGCTGGAGGTGGCCGATGCGCTGGGCGATGACCTCTGGGGGGTGCGCCTCGACACCTCGAGCACCATGGTGGATCGCAGCCTGTGGCAGGAGATGGGCCGGTTCGACCCCACGGGCGTGGGGCCCGAGCTCGTGCTGAAGGTGCGCGAGGCGCTCGACCACGCCGGCCACGGCAAGGTGCGCATCGTGGCCTCCGGCGGGTTCGACGCCGACAAGATCGACGCCTTCGAGCGCACCGGCGTGCCCGTGGACGCCTACGGGGTGGGCTCGAGCCTGCTGCTCGGCAGCAACGACTTCACCGCGGACGTGGTGCGCGTGGATGGCCGCCCCTGCGCCAAGGTGGGCCGTGCCGAGATGCCCAACTCGCGGCTCGCCCCCGTGGACCTGGCGGTCCGCTGACTCCACTAGCCTCCCGCGGGATGCATCTCGGCCTCATCCACCACGTGGGCTATGTGGTCGCCGACCTCGATGCGGAGATCCCGGCCTACCGGGACGGTCTCGGCATGGAGGTGGGCGTGCGCGAGGTGATGCCCGAACAGGGCGTGGAGGCCGTCCTCCTGGGGTCCGGACCGTCATACGTGGAGCTCATCGCCCCGGTGACGGAGGACACAGGTGTGGCCCGCTTCCTAGCCAAGAAGGGCCCGGGCATGCATCATGTGGCATTCGCCGTTCCCCATCTGGAGTCCACGCTGCGTGAACTCGCCGATGGAGGCGTCGAATTGATTGACACCGTGCCTCGGCGCGGGCTGGGCGGCCACATGGTGGCCTTCCTGCATCCCCGGTCGACGGGCGGGGTACTCACCGAACTCGTCGAAGACCATTGAGTGCTGCACCAACCACGCCGGAGGCCTGACGCGTGAAGATCCGATACCTCGAGCCGAAGCCCCGCGGGGCCACGATCTACGAGATCGCGAACCTCCCCAAGTTGGGCCTGCCGCTGCTTGCAGCCATCGCCCGCAACACGTACGACGACGTGGACCAGCACATCTACTGCGAGCTCATCCGCGGCGTGGAGGTGGACTGGGACGACGTGCTCACCGCCGACCTGGTGTGCATCTCCACCACCACCAACACCACGCTCGAGGGCTACCGCTACGCCGACCGCTGCCGCGCCGCGGGCATCCCGGTGCTCTTCGGCGGCTCGCACGTCACCTTCATGTCGCATGAGGCCCTGCAGCACGCCGACTACGTGATCCGCCGCGAGGGCCACGTGGGCTTCGCCCAGTTCATGGAGTGGTTCCGCGGCGACCGCGACCCGGCCGGCCTGCACGAGATCATGGGCCTGTCGTTCATCGAGAACGGCCAGCAGGTGGACAACCCCGAGGCGCCGATGGCGTCGGGCGAGGACCTCGACAACCTGCCGTTCCCCGCGCTCGACCTGCTCGAGGGTCACGAGCGCATGGTCACGCACCCGATCATGATGAAGTGGGGCTGCCCCTACGACTGCTCGTTCTGCAGCGTCATCAAGATGTTCGGCCGCAAGCTGCGCACGCGCTCGGTGGAGAACATGATGACCGAGCTGCGCGGGGTCAACCCTGAGCGCGTCTTCTTCTACGACGACATCTTCATCGTCGACAAGAAGCAGTCGAAGTCGCTCTTCCGCGCGATGATCGACGAGGGCATCACGCCCCAGTGGACCGCGCAGATCCGCGCCGACTCCATCTACAAGAGCAAGCAGACCCTCGAGCCCGACCACGAGCTGCTGTCGCTCATGCGCGACTCCGGTTGCTACATGGTGTACATCGGCTTCGAGAGCATCACCCAGGAGGGCCTGGACGCCTACAACAAGAAGCAGACCGTCGAGCACATCACCACCTCGATCAAGCTGCTCCACGACTACGGCATCCGCGTGCACGGGATGTTCGTGGTGGGCGCCGACACCGACACGCCCGAGACCGTGCGCGCCACGGTGGACTTCGCCATCGAGCACGGTGTCGACACCCTGCAGATGATGATGCTCACCACGCTGCCGGGCACGGCGTTCGATGCCCAGATGCGCGCCGAGGGCCGGGTGCTCACCGACGACTACTCGCTCTACGACGGGCACCACTGCATCATCCAGCCGAAGCTCATGACGCCCTACCAGCTCCAGATGGAGACCTGGAAGAACATGCTGCGCTTCTACTCCAAGAAGACGCCGTGGGAGCTCGGCAAGAAGGAGATCCGCGCCAACCTGTGGCAGTTCCTGCGCCTCCTCACCGAGGTGAAGTTCATGAAGAACCTGCCCAAGGCGATCCGCCTCTGGCTCACCAACCGCCCGTCGGAGAGCTTCAAGCTCATCCGCACCACCATCTCGCGTCGCGGCATGCGCACGATCTACGAGACGCTGGGCGTGGCGATCTTCCGTGCCTACGGCCGCAAGCAGCTGCTGAAGTTCACGGACCAGCCCGAGTCGATGGTGCACCTGGACGAGATCCGCCGCCTGCCGGCGTGGACCCCGCCCGCGGAGTCCGAGCCGCAGGGCCAGGAGTCGGACTCGCTCAAGGTGCTCTCGTGAGCCGACGCATCGAGCTGGGCCTCGAGGGCGGGGGCGTGCTCCTCCTCACCGTGGAGGATGACGCCGTCCCCGCCCTCCGGGGCGCGCTTGGTGGCCATGGGTTCCACGAGGTGGCGTCCGAGGAGGGCGAGAACGCCATCGACCTCGGCAAGGTGACGTACATGCGGGTGCTGCCGGGCGACGCCAACGGCCGCATCGGGTTCGGCGGGGCCTGATCTGCAACTCGGGCTCGTAGGCCTCACCAACTCCGGCAAGACCGCCCTCTTCAACCTGGTGACCGGTGGGAGCGCGGAGGTCGCGCCCTACCCCTTCACCACCCGCGAGCCCAACGTGGGGGTGGCCAACGTGCCCGACCCGCGCATCGACGCCATCGCCGACGTGCAGGACATCCCCAACCGCGTACAGGCGCAGGTTGAGGTGGTGGACATCGCCGGCCTCAGCGAGGGCGCCGGGCAGGGCGAGGGCCTGGGCGGCGCGGCGCTGGGGCGCATCCGCGAGCTGGAGGCCACCGTGCACGTGCTGCGCGGCTTCGCCAACGCCGAGGTGCCGCACCCGCTCGAGCGCGAGGTCGACCCGCTGGCCGACGCCAAGGCGGTGGACGACGAGCTGATCCTCGCCGACGCCGGCCAGGTGGAGCGGCGCATGGAGAAGGTGCAGAAGGGCGTGCGCGCCGGCGATGCCGACGCCAAGGCCGAGGCCGCGGCGCTGGAGGCCATCACGGCCCAGCTCGAGGCCGGCCTGCCCGTGCGCACCATGGACGACGCCGACGCCATCGCGGTGGCCCAGGGCATGGGGCTGCTCACGGCCAAGCCCGTGCTCTACCTGGTGAACACCGACGACCCCGGCGACCCTCCCGCCGACGTGGCGGCCTACGCCGCCGAGCAGGGCGCGCAGGCGCTTGCGCTGCCCGTGGGCGTGGAGCTGGAGCTCGCCGAGATGGACCCCGCCGAGGCCGCGGAGTTCGCCGAGGAGATGGGCCTGGGCACCACGCGCGGGGCAGACGCGGTGATCGCCGCCGGCTACCGCCTGCTCGACCTCATCACGTTCTTCACCGGATCCGGGCCGCCCGAGGCCCGCGCCTGGCCGATCCCCCGCGGCACCCCGGCCGACAAGGCCGCGGGGAAGATCCACAGCGACATGGAGCGCGGGTTCATCCGCGCCGAGGTGGTCGCGTGGGACAAGCTCGTGGAGTGCGGCTCGTTCGCCAAGGCGCGCGAGGTGGCCCTGGCCCGCATGGCGGGCAAGGACTCCGTCGTGCAGGAAGGCGACGTCATGCAGATCCGCTTCAACGTCTGATCCGCCGGCATCTGACGCCGAGCACTGAGGTGCCAGGGCTGCACATGACGTGATCTGTCATCGCCGTGCACGCGAGTCACGGTCAGACGTGCCATACTCGATCGGCGGCTCACCTCCCCGCGCAACCCCCTAGGCAAGGCACCCCATGGCCCGCCGCGTTGTCCTGCTGATCGCCGCATTCCTCCTCCTCACCTCCGCGCTGCCGGCGAACAGTGCCCAGGCCGCGAACACGCAGGTGCCGTTCTTCGGTACCTCGGTATCGGAGGGAGACTCGCTGTCGTCCCTCGACATGGGCAATAACCTGAAGCTGAAGAACGTCAGCGTCTCGTCGGTGACGACTGCCGGGGGCGGCTCGACCTCGACCATCTCGGCAACCGGGTCGCTGTACATCGGCAGCGACAGCAGCCCGCTGTCGGTGTCGGTGTCGTATGCCAACACGACGACGCGATTCATGAACGTGACCACGACCAACGGCAGCTGGTCGATCGCGATCGCGAGGAACAGCGCGGGCAGTGATTACGCGCCGCACTCGGGATCCGGAGTCAACCTCAATGGACTGAGCGGCAAGCTGTCGGGATCGCTCACCAACGGCTCGGTATCCAGCGGATCGCTGAGGGCGTCGCTCACCATCACGGGCGTCAGCTACGGCGGCGCGATGTACAGCGGGACGGCAGCGGTGTCGTCCACCGGAATCCAGGCAACTGTGGCCGTCGACGATCTCAGCGTGAACGGAACGTCGGTGGGCTCGCTGAACATCACGGCGTCGAGCACGACCAGCACCGTGTCTGCGTCGGTCACGTTCGGCACCTCTGGCAACACGATCAATGCGGCGCTTTCCTACACCGACAGCAAGAACTGGTCAGTGACACTCGCGAGGAATGGGGCCGCGGGCGCCGCTGCGGCATCCGGCGCACCCATCAACTTCAACAATGTCAGCGGCACGATCGCCAGGACGAAGGGCGCCCTGAGCACGGCCCTGAGCGTCACCGGCGTCACCGTCGGCAGCGCGACGTTCGACGCCAACCTCGCTGCCTCATCGGCCGGCCTCATCGCATCGGCCAGCGTGGGCGACCTGACGCTGGCGAGCGGGTACACCATCCAGAACGCCTCAGTCACGGTGTCCACCGTGTCGAACACGGCATCCATCTCGGGCGCACTCGTGGCGAATCCGACGACGGTGAACGTGAGCGCCTCGTACACGGACACCAACGACTGGTCCATCTCGATCGCCGCCAATAGCGCAGGGGCGGGCTACGCGGCGCCAAGCAGCACGACGCTCGACATCAACGACATCAGCGGCACCGTCAACGACGTCAACGGCAACATCAGCTCGGCGCTGACGGCGTCGGGGGTGGCGCTGGGTGATGGCACCTTCGACATGGTCGCCACCTTCAATGCCGACGGCACGTTCACGGCCAGTGCATCGGGCCAGAGCCTGACGATCGGCGGAATGCTGCTGAACTCCGCCGCGATCACCCTGTCGACGGCCACGCCCGAGGCCGACATCACCGCAGACTTCACCACGGATGCCGGCACGTTCTCGTTCGACATCGGCGCGACGGCGCTGAGCGGTGGTGGATACAGCCTGCACATCGCCGGGTCTGCGGCCGACCTCGCCGTGAGCAGCACGTCGTCCGACTTCGCCCTGCAGTCGTTCGGCTTCGACACGACCGTTGATGTTCCGGCCACGGGCTGCACGTCGTGGCATGCCGCCGTCAATGGCTCGCTTCTGATGCGGGGGAACACCTACACGCTCAACAACGCCGAGATCGCGTTTTCGTGCAACACGCTGACCAAGTTCGTGTTCTCCATCTCCGTCACCCACAAGACGAGCGACATCGAGCAGATGACCGTGACGCTCACGATCAGCTGGCTGACCTACGTCTCGGGCACGCCCACCCCGTATACGCCCACCTTCGGCGAGAAGAGCGAGTACACCAGCAAGGCTCCCTACTCCGGCACCGCCATCAACTACTACTCGGGTTTCTTCGGGACGGCGGACGTCAGCTACGTCTATTTCTTCAACAAGGGTTCCTTCAACAAGCACATCACGTTCGGGCTGGGCTTCACGGTAGGCGTGTACCAGCAGCTGGTGAAGACCGGCACGGGCACGAAGGCCACGTACTCAGCCGGTGCCTGGGATGTCGAGATCGGGGCAATGGGGTACTTCGACGCCAACGAGCGCATCAACGGGGACATCATCTGCGATCTCAACGTGGCACCGAGCAACGACTTCGTGTGCAGCGGCAGCATGTACGTGAACCCGTCCAACGCCGGCTCGTACCACGAGCATATGAACAACATCTGATGCAACGGCCTCTCAGCGTCATCACCACCGGGGCCGCGCTGGTCGGCATCGCCGCAGCGGGAGGCCTGGCCGTGACCATGGTCAATGGCACAGGCGCCGAGCTGCCATCAGCTGCCTACCAGGCCTGGTGCACCACGTCGAAGTTGTGCACGTACACCATCGCCGACTCCTCGGGCATCCGCGACCTGCGCACCGGCCGCGCCACTTGGGTCGGCGTGGACGAGGAGCTCCCGCCATCTGAGGCACGCCTCGCCGGTGGCCCCATCGCCCACTACCCCACCATGCTCTCGGGAATCGCGGTTGCCGTGAACATCCCGGGCATCAAGGGCCAGGGCGTCAACCTCACGGGCGAGACGCTGGGCGACATCTTCTCGGGCACCGTCACCAACTGGAATGCCGGGCGCATTCGGGCCACCAACCGCCACCTGCGACTGCCGGCAAGCCTGCCCATCACCCTGTGCGTACCACGCAGGGCATCGGGCGAATCGTGGGACATGAGCGAGTACCTGGCGAAGGTGAGCCCGACGTTCAGGAAGCGCGTGGGCAGTGAGTCACTCAAGCCGAGGTGGAAGGGTGACGTGGTGCGCGTGAGCCACGTGTCGCAGATGGGCGAGTGCATGGCTGCCCGAAAGGGCGGCATCACGTTCCTGCCGGTGGCCGACGCCATGCGCGAGGGGCTTACCCACGACATCGTTGCCGTGGGCAAGCGCGAGAAGGTCACCATCAAGGTGGGCAACACGGGCAAGACGAAGACCGTGGTGAGGCACGTGTTCATCCACCCCACCGAGAAGGCCGTCCAGAAGGCGGGTCATTTCGCCGCCACGAACGAGAAGAGCGACCTCACGGTCGATCTGACGAACAGCGCGGCGCCGGGGGCCTACCCCATCACCATCGAGGCCTACGCCGTCGTGCGGAAGGATCGCAAGATGAGCGCGGCCACTCGCAAGACACTCGCGTACTTCCTGAGCCCCAAGGCGCAGGCGATGCTGCCGGGGCTTGGGTACGCACCGCTACCGAAGAGCCAGCTGGCTCAGGCGCGGCAACAGCTGAAGACCGCCAGGTAGGAAGTGCCCCGGGCCGCCGCTCACGGCCCGGCGAGCTAGTCGTCGAGGGCGCTTGCGCCCTCCATGCGGGCCTTCACGCCGGCCTCCATGGAGTTCGCGCGCCAGAGCGCCACGGCCTCGGCCGACGCCTGGCCCCCGTGCTGGCCGGCGGGCGGGCCGTGGTGCCAGGCGATGGCGTGCAGCAGGGCGAGCCGGTGCGCGTCGTCCACGCCCGACGCGCGGGCGGCCTGGTCCACCATCTGCAGTCCGATGGCCAGGTGCCCCAGCGCCCTGCCCTCGTCGGTCTGCTCCACGGTGGCGGAGCGCACCTCCCAGTTACGGGTGTGGCCCACGTCGTGAAGCAACGCGGCGGTGACCAGCAGGTCGCTGTCCAGCCTGGGGTGCCACGTGCAGAGGCTCTGGCACAGCATTGCCACGCCGACGGTATGCTCCACGAGGCCGCCCAGGTAGGCGTGGTGCCCCGACCGGGTGCACGGCACGGTGCGCCAGGCGTCGGCCAGCACGGCGTCGCCCGTCATGCGGTCGAGAAGCGACCGCAGAGCGGGGTCGTGCACCTCGTCGGCCAGCCCGAGCACGTAGCCCCACATGTCCTCGGGGTCGCGGTGGCTCCTCGGGAGGAGGTCCACCTCGGCGTCGGCCGCCTCGGCCGGGCGCAGCGAGCGCACGCGCAGCACCGACCGGCCACCGCGGTCGGTGACCTCGCCGGTCACCCGCACGCGGTCGCCCTCCTCGAACTGCCCCGCGAACCAGTCGGGCTCGTCGAAGATGACCGCCGAGATGGTGCCGGTGGCATCGCCCAGGGTGAGCGCCAGGTAGGGCGAGCCCTTGCGGCTCATGCGCCGCTCCTTGCGGCGGACGGCGAACACGCCCTCCACGGGGCGCCCGGGCTCGAGGGTGGTCACGGCAGGGACCCTAACGGTCCTGCGCGGGGCAGATCATGTTGAAGTCGCACGTGCGGCACGCCCAGCCCGGCGTGGGCTCGAACTGCCCGGCCGAGATGGCGTCGGCCACCTCGCGCACCTGCTCCATGGCCTCCGCGCGCTCCTGGCCGTCGGGGCTCACGGGGCGGGTCTCGGCGTCGAGCACGTACTCCAGCACCGCCCCGCGCGGCTCGATGCCCCAGGCGTCACGGGCGCCTTCGATGTAGATCATCAGCACCAGGCGCCCGGCCTCGGTCTCGCGGAAGGGCGCGCGGCCGCTCTTGTAGTCGACCAGCTGGTGGCCGCCCTGCGGGTGGGAGTCGATGCGGTCGATGCGCCCGTGCACCACGTGCGGGCCCACCTTCAGGCTGAAGGCACGCTCCACGCCCACCGGGCGCACGCCGCTCTTCCTCACCCGGTCGAGGTACTTCGGCACGTTCTCGCGCACCCGGTCCATGGCCTGCTGGCCCACGGCGGTGTCGGCGGCGCCACGCCGCTTCATCTCCACGGCGAAGCGGGCGATCACCTTGTCGGCGCCATCCTCGGGCACGCCCTCCCGGAAGCAGGCCTCGAGCGCCGTATGGATGGAGTTGCCGATGGCCCGGTTGGGGTCCCACTTGGGCGGCACGCGGTCGACCGATGCGAAGCGGTAGGCCAGCGGGCAGCCCATGTAGCGCGCGATGTCGGTGGGACTGAGCTGCAGGCCCGGGCGCGGCACGCGGGGCTCGGGCGCGGGCGGGTCGGCCGCGGTGGGGCCGGCCAGCACGTCAGCGCGCGCCGCCACCAGGGCGCGG
>SXZC01000079.1 GCA_005788075.1 Actinomycetota bacterium | reverse complement strand
GGGCGAGGCCGGCACCGGCAACGTGGTCGAGGCCGTGCGCCACATGAAGACCATCACGCAGGACATCCGGCGCGTGGCGTCGGCCACGCCCGACGAGCGCTTCGCCATCGCGAAGGAGATGGCCGCGCCGCTCGAGCTCATCGAGTGGGTGGGCCTGCATGGCCGACTGCCCGTGGTGAACTTCTCGGCCGGCGGCATCGCCACCCCGGCGGACGCCGCGCTGATGATGTTCCTGGGTGCCGAGGGCGTGTTCGTGGGCAGCGGCATCTTCATGAGCGAGGACCCGCCCGCCCGTGCGCGCGCCATCGTGGAGGCCACCACGCACTGGGATGACCCCGAGGTGGTCGCCCGCGTGTCGCGCGGCCTGCGCGAGGCGATGCCCGGCATCGAGATCGGCGAGCTGGGCGAGGGCGGACTGCTGCAGACCCGGGGCTGGTGAGCGCAGCCGACGCACGGCGCCCGCGCATCGGCGTGCTCGCCGTGCAGGGGGCGGTGTCGGAGCACGAGGCCGCGCTGGCCGATGTCGGCGCGCGCACATCGCGCGTGCGCAGCGCGGCCGACCTCGAGGGGCTCGACGGCATCGTCATCCCCGGCGGGGAGAGCACCACGTTCGGCCTCGTCGCCGGGGAGTCGGGCCTGCTCGACGCCCTGCGCGCGCGGGTGGACGATGGCCTGCCGGTGCTGGGAACATGCGCCGGCATGATCATGCTCGCCAGCGGCATCGAGGGCGGCGGTCCCCAGCCCCTGGTGGGCGGCATGGACATCGTGGTGCGCCGCAACGCATTCGGGCGCCAGGTGCACTCGTTCGAGGCGCCTGTGGACGTTCCCGCGCTGGGTGATCCGCCCGTGCGCGGTATCTTCATCCGTGCTCCCTGGATCGAGCGCGTCGGCCCCGGGGTCGAGGTGCTCGCAGAGCACGGGGGACATCCGGTTGCCGCGCGCGACGCCACGCGCATCGTGGCGGCATTCCACCCGGAGCTCACCGACGACAGGCGACTGCATCGGCTGTTCGTCGAGGGGGTGCAGGAGAGGTCAGCAGGAACGGAGCACGAGGAGGACACCGTTGTCGGGGCACAGTAAGTGGGCCACCATCAAGCGCAAGAAGGGCGCCGCCGATGCCAAGCGCGGCCAGCTCTTCTCCAAGCTCTCGCGGGCCATCACCGTGGCCGCGCGCGAGGGCGGCGGCGATCCGGTGTCGAACGCCGCGCTCGCCACGGCCATCGAGAAGGCGCGCGCCAACTCGATGCCCAAGGACAACATCGAGCGCGCCATCCAGACGGGCACCGGCGCCGGTGGCGATGGGGTGGACTACGAGGCCGTCACCTACGAGGGCTACGGGCCCGGCGGCGTGGCCATCATCTGCGTGGCGCTCACCGACAACCGCAACCGCACTGCCAGCGACGTGCGCCATATCTTCACGAAGAACGGATCCGAGCTGGGCACGCCCGGCAGCGTGGCGTGGCAGTTCGAGCGCAAGGGCATCATCCTCGTGGACGGGGAGGGCGTGGACGAGGATGCCCTCATGGACGCGGCCCTCGAGGGTGGTGCCGAGGACATCAGCGAGGACGGCTCGCAGTGGCAGGTGGTCACCGACCCGACCGGTCTCTCGGCCGTGCGCGAGAGCCTTGAGGGCGCGGGATTCGCGGCGGCGTCCGCGGACATCACCATGCTTCCCAAGACCACGGTGGAGGCGGGCGAGAAGGAGGCCCGCCAGCTGCTCCGCCTCATCGACAGCCTCGAGGAGAATGACGACGTCCAGGACGTCTACGCAAACTTCGACATCTCCGAAGAGGTCATGGAGGCCGTCGCCGGCTAGGGACGTGGCCGCGTGATCGTGCTCGGGATCGACCCCGGGCTGGCGAACACCGGCTACGGCGTGGTGCGCCGCGCGGGCAGCCGCATGGATGTGCTTGCCCACGGCACCATCCGCACCAAGGCCGCCACGCCCACCGAGGATCGGCTGCTGGCCCTGCACGACGGGCTCGCGGCGGTCATCGCCGAGCAGGACCCCGAGGTGGCCGCCATCGAGTCGTTTTTCGTGCACCCGGTGAGCAAGGCTGCCATGGGCATGGCCGCGGCCCGCGGCGCCCTGCTGGTGTCATGCGCGCAGGCCGGGCTCGCGGTGGCCGAATACACGCCCACGGCCATCAAGCAGTCGATCAGCGGCAACGGCCGCGCCGGGAAGGACCAGGTGCGCGCGATGGTCACGCGACTCACGGGCGTGGACGCCGACACCGACCACTCGGCCGATGCCATCGCGGTGGCCATCTGCCATGCGGCGGCCGGGCCCCTGCAGGCCGCGATCGGCGTCCGGGAGCGGCGATAGCCTCCGCTGCATGATCCGGTTCGTGCGCGGTCACCTGGTGGCCGCCGACGCCGACGGCGTCGTGGTGGGCATGGGGGGAATGGGATTCGGCGTGCGGATCTCCGATTCCACGCGCGCCGACCTCCCCGGCATCGGCAGCGAGGTGGTGCTGCACACGCACCTCGTGGTGCGGGAGGATGCCCTCGACCTCTATGGGTTCAGCGATGAGTCCGAGCGCCTCATCTTCGAAGCGCTCCTCGGCGTGAGCGGGGTGGGCCCCCGCAGCGCGCTGGCCATCTGCGGGCTCGGAACCCCGCAGGCCGTGGCGCTGGCCATCGGGGGCGGGGACGTCGCGTACATCTCGAAGGCCGCCGGGGTGGGGAAGAAGACCGCCGAGAGGGTCATCCTCGACCTGCGCGACAAGGTGGGCATCGCCGGCGGACCCGCCGGCAATGGAGCGGTGGCCACCGGCCCACGCGGTGGCGCGCGGGAGGGGCTCGTGGCCCTGGGCTTCCCGCCCGACCAGGTTGATGCCGCGCTGGCGGGGGCCGAGGCCGATCTCGACGAGGAGGCCCTGATCCGCCACGGCCTCGCGGTGCTCGGCCGATGACCGACGACGACCGCTTGGGCGACCCCGAGGTGACGCCCGAGGAGGAGTCGTTCGACACCTCGCTGCGCCCGCGCACCCTCGACGACTTCATCGGCCAGGACTCCGTGCGGCAGCAGCTGGGCATCTTCCTCGAGGCCGCGCGCCAGCGCGAGGAGGCACTCGACCACGTGCTGCTGGCCGGCCCGCCCGGCCTGGGCAAGACGTCGCTGGCCATCATCCTGGCGTCGGAGATGGGCGTGGAGATCACGATCACCAGTGGCCCGGTGCTCGAGCGCAAGGGCGACCTCGCGGCGATCCTCACGGCGCTCGGGCCCGGGGACGTGCTGTTCGTGGATGAGATCCACCGCATGAACCGATCCGTCGAGGAAGTGCTTTATCCCGCGAT
>SXZC01000007.1 GCA_005788075.1 Actinomycetota bacterium | reverse complement strand
GGCCGTCGCCGCCTGCGCCGCCGGTGAGCGCGAAGAGCATCCACCTGGTGGGAGCGGCCGGCGCCGGCATGAGCGCGCTCGGCGTGCTGGCCCTCGGCAGGGGGTGGACGGTGTCCGGCACCGACCGCGAGGACGGCCCCGGGCTCGAGGCCCTGCGCGCGGCTGGCGCCACGGTGCGCGCCGGGCACGGCGCCGACGCCCTGCCCGCCGACGTGGATGCGGTGGTGGCCTCCACGGCGATCCCCGATGACAACCCCGAGATCGTGGCGGCGCGCGAGCGCGGGCTGGCGGTGCTGCACAGGTCTGACCTTCTGGCGATGCTGATGCAGGGCACGCGTGGGCTGGCGGTGGCCGGCGCGCACGGCAAGTCGACCACCACGGCCATGCTCTCGCTCGCGCTGGGCGGCGCCACGCTGTGCGTGGGCGCCGAGGTGCCCTGGGGCCGCGGCACCGGGGCGGCATGGGGCGAGGGACCGTGGTTCTGCGCGGAGGCCGACGAGAGCGATCGCTCGTTGCTGCGCCTGGCCCCCGAGGCGGCGATCCTGCTGAACGTCGACCACGATCACCACTCCACCTACGCATCCATCGACGACGTCGAGGACGTCTTTCGCCAGTTCGTCGCCGCGCTGCCCGCCGACGGCCTGCTGGTGGCCGGTCCGGACGCCCGGGCGCGCGCGGTGGCCGAGGCGGCGCCGTGCCCGGTGCGCATGGTGGGCGATGCCGACGGGGCGTGGGGCCGGGTGCAGGGCACCGAGCTGGTGCTGGCCGATGGCCGGGCCCTCGCGCTCGACATCGCTGCTCCCGGCGCGCACAACCGGGCCAACGCCGCGTGCGCCATCGCCCTTGCCGACTGGTGCGGGGTCGACCCGGCGGACGCCATCGCGCGCATCGCGCCCTTCACCGGCGTGGGGCGGCGATTCGAGCGCAAGGGCACGGCGGCCGGCGTGCAGGTGGTGGACGACTACGCGCACCACCCCGCGGAGGTGACGGCCACGCTGCGCGCCGCGCGCGACCAGCACCCGGGTCGGGTGGTGGCGGTGTTCCAGCCCCACCTCTACTCGCGCACCCGCGAGCTGGCCGACCAGTTCGGCAAGGCGCTGTCGGCGGCCGACGTGGTGGTGGTCACCGACGTCTACGGCGCGCGCGAGGATCCCGAGCCGGGAGTGGACGGGCAGTTGGTGCTGCGCAGCGTGCGCGGTCCCGGCGAGATGCTCTACGTGCCGCTGCTCTCCGACGTGCCGGCGGTGATCGTGCCCGACCTGCGCGAGGGCGACCTGGTGCTCACGATGGGCGCGGGCGACATCACCACGCTCGGCCCGGCGCTGATCGCGGCCCTCGGGGGCGCGGATGGGTGACCTCCGCTCGCCGGTGCAGCGCGACGCCCCCCTCGCGCCGCTCACCAGCATCCGCGTGGGCGGCCCGGCCGACGCCCTGGCCATCTGCGCGTCGTTCGCATCGGTATCGCAGGCGCTCGCCTGGGCCGCCGACGCCGGCAAGCCCGTTGCCGTGGTGGGCAAGGGATCCAACCTCATCGTCGATGACGCCGGCGTCCGCGGGCTGGTCATCCGGCTGGCCGGGCGGCTGTCGTCCATCTCGGTGCGGGGTGAGCGCACGCTCTGGTGCGGGGGAGGTGCATCGTTGCCGCGCGCCGTGCAGCGGGCCGCCGCCGCGGGCCTGTCGGGGCTGGAGTTCGGCGCGAGCATCCCGGGCACTGTGGGGGGCGCCGTGGCCATGAACGCCGGCGCCTACTCGTCAGACCTCTCGCAGGTGCTCGACTGGGCGGTGGTGTGCGACGCCACCGGACGCCGCAAGGTGGGCCGCGACGACCTGGCGATGGGCTACCGCACCACTTCGGTGCAGGGTGACCAGGTGGTGGCCGCGGTGGGGTTCCTGCTGCAGCCCGGGGACGCCGATGCCATTCGCGAGCGCCTGGCCGAGCTGCGCTCGCACCGGCGATCCACCCAGCCCCAGGGGGTGCGCACGTTCGGCAGCGTGTTCACCAATCCGGAGGGCGACTCCGCCGGCAGGCTCATCGAGGCCACGGGGCTGAAGGGCCATGCGATCGGCGGCGCGCGCATCTCGCCGGTGCACGCGAACTTCATCGAGGCGGGGCCGGATGCCAGCGCGCGGGACGTCATCGCCCTCATGGACGAGGCGCGGCGGCGGGTGCGCGATGCCGGCGGGCCCGTGCTGCACGCCGAGGTGCGCTACCTGCACCCCGAGTGGGGCATCGGCGCCCCGCCGCTGGCGGAGATCGCCTAGGTGTCGACCAAGGGGCCACGCCGGCCGGGCGGCTCGGGGCGCTCGGGGCGGCCGAGGAAGCCGCGCCCGCCGAGCGCGGGCGAGCGGGCGTCCGCCGTCGCGAACAACCGCGCGGTGCGCGGCATCACGTACTGGGTGGTGGTCGGCGTGGGCGTGCTGCTGCTCGGCCTGTGGATCGTCAGCGGACCGGTGTGCGGCATCTCGAACGTCACGGTCGATGGCTACACGGGTCCCGACACGGCCGCCGTGCAGGAGACCGCAGAGATCGTGGCCGGCACCGGCAGCATGGTGCGCCTGCCGGTGGGCGACATGCGCCGGGCCCTCACGCGGTTCCCCGGCATCGTCGAGGTGAACGTCACCCGCGACTGGCCGCGGTCGATCACCGTGGACGTCACCATGGGCGAGCCCGTGGCGATCCTCGCGGTCGACTCCGGCGGGCGCTACCTGCTCTCGCCATCGGGCCAGGTGATGGGCAAGGCCGATGCCACGGCCGGGCTGCCGGTGATTCGGGTGAAGGCCCTGCCGCCGGGCGGCGTGCTCACCGCCCCGGGCGATCGCGCGGCTCTGCTGTTCGTCGGCTGGCTCACCCCCGAGGTGGCAGGCCGCCTGCGCAACCTGCGCTACGTCGACGGCCGCCTGTTCGCCGACCTCGCCAACGGGCTCGAGCTTCGCATCGGCACGCCCGACGAGCTGGCCGCAAAGGCCCAGGCCCTCGCGGCAGTGCTGTCGCAGGCGAGCCCGGAGGTGCTGGCCAAGGCCGCCTACCTCGACATCTCCAACCCGCGCCGGCCCATGCTGGGATCCAAGGTGGTGCCGATCATCGAGGGCGCCGACGGCACGTCCACCACCGGGGGCACCGACACCACGGGCGGAACGGACACCCCGGGGGGCACCGACACCACGGGTGGAACGGACACCACCGGTGCGGCGGATGTGACCAGCGGCGATGTCGCATCGCCAGGGAGTGGCTCCGGATCGGGCGATTCGGGCGCGGTGGGGGACCCCTCGGGCTGAACCCTCAACCTCAGGTCGAGTGTTTGGGCCGCAACCGAATGCGGCCTCAACCCGCGGTTGACCCCATCTGCAGGGAGGATTAGGGTCGCAACGGACGAAACGTCTGCAAGCCCCCTGCAACGTGCGTTGGGGAATCCGGAGAACCCGAGGAGGACCGGGGTCGTGGAGAGCAGCAACTACCTGGCGGTCATCAAGGTCATCGGCGTCGGCGGCGGAGGTTCCAACGCCGTCAATCGCATGATCGACCACGGTGTGCGCGGCGTGGAGTTCATCGCCGTCAACACCGACGCGCAGGCGCTCACGGGCTGCGACGCCGACGTGAAGATCCACATCGGCGGCACGATCACGCGGGGCCTCGGCGCGGGCGCCGACCCCCGCATCGGCCGCGAGGC
>SXZC01000006.1 GCA_005788075.1 Actinomycetota bacterium | reverse complement strand
CTCGGGGCCGGCATCGGGACCGGCGCGATGGTGGCCGCCATGCGCGGCGCGCGGGCGCTCAGCACCGACTGGTACGAAGCCGCAGTCGAGTTCAGCCGGTGGAACGCGCGCAACCTCGGCCTTGACATGAGCGCCACGGTGATGGACTGGCGCGATCCGCCCGCGCAGGTGCTGGCGAGAGCGCCATACGACATGGTGGTGGGCGCGGACATCCTCTACGAGGCCCGCAACGGCGAGGCCCTGGGGGTGCTGATACCGGGCCTGTGCGGCCCTTCCACCGAGGTGATCATCGCCGACCCGCGTCGCCCCGATGCCCGTGCGTTCGTCGACGGCCTGCAGGCCGCGGGGTGGGGATACCGGCGGGAGGACCTTCCCGTGCCCGGAAGAATCGACGAGACCGGGGCGATCGTGCACGTGCACCGCTTCACGCCCCCGGCCCGGAAGCACAACGAGCCGGTCGTCATCTAGACTCCCGGCTCGCCGATCCTCGGTAGCTCAATGGTAGAGCATCCGGCTGTTAACCGGAGGGTTGTAGGTTCGAGTCCTACCCGAGGAGTTGCGTCCGGCGAGCGCCGCCGCCAGCCCCCTCGAAGCCGTCGGTAACAATTCACCACCGGGGCGCGAGGGCGGCGTATCGTGACCTCGATGGCGAACCGCATTCGGGTGGGGATCAACGGGTTCGGCAGGATCGGCAGGCTCGCGCTGCGCGCCGGCATCGACCGCCCCGACCTCGAATTCGTGATGGTCAACGAGGCCAAGGGTGATGCGGCAGTGGGCGCGCACCTCGCGGAGTTCGACTCGGTGCACGGCCGCTGGCACCGAGCGATCAGTGCGGGCCCGGATCACATCGCCGTCGACGACCACCGGATCGCCTGGAGCAGCCATCCGGACCCCGCTGACGTGCCATGGGATGAGCAGGGCGTGGACATCGTCCTCGAGGCCACCGGGCGCTTTCGCACGATCGAGGCCCTGCGCCCGCACTTCGCCCAGGGGGCGCGCACGGTGATCGTTGCCGCGCCCGTTGCCGACGCGGCCGCCCTCAACGTGGTGGTGGGCGTGAACGACCACCTCTACGACCCGGCCGTGCACAACGTGCTCACCGCCGCCTCGTGCACCACGAACTGCCTCGCGCCGGTCGTCAAGGTAATCCACGAAGGCATCGGGATCTCCCATGGGATGATCACGACATTGCACGACCTCACCAACACGCAGTCGATCCTCGACACCCCGCACAGGGACCTGCGGCGCGCGCGCGCCAGCAGCATGTCGCTCATCCCCACCACCACCGGCTCGGCGACGGCCATCGGCATGATCTTCCCCGAACTCGCAGGCCGCCTCGACGGCATCGCCGTGCGTGTGCCGCTGGCCAACGCGTCGCTCACGGACTGCGTCTTCGAGGTGAGGCGCCCCACGAGCGTCGACGAGGTGAACGGCCTTCTGCAGGACGCCGCCGATGGCCCGCTCAGCGGCATCCTCGGCGTGGAGCACAAGCCCCTCGTCAGCATCGACTACGTGGATGACCCGCGCTCGTCCATCATCGACGCTCCCTCGACGATGGTGACCGACGGCACGCAGGTGAAGGTGCTCGCCTGGTACGACAACGAATGGGGCTACGCGAACCGCTACGTCGAGCTCGCCGGCATCGTGGCCGCGCAGATGGACGCCTAGCACCGGTGGGAGAAGCCGGGGACCGCACGGACCTGCGCACCTACGGCTTCGTCACGGCCGCGTACTGGGCGGACACCGTCACGGATGGCGCCATCCGCATCCTGGTGCTGTTCTACTTCTACCAGTTGGGGTACAGCCCCCTGCAGGTGGCGTTCCTGTTCCTCTTCTACGAGATCTTCGGCGTCATCACCAACCTCTTCGGTGGGTGGATCGCCGCGAGGTGGGGGCTGAAGTCGACGCTGGTGGGCGGGCTCTCGTTGCAGATCGGGGCCCTGCTGATGCTGGCGCTTGCTCCGGCGGCCTGGCTGGTGGTGCCCTACGTGATGGTGTCGCAGGCGGTGAGCGGCGTCGCCAAGGACCTCACCAAGATGAGCTCCAAGAGCGCCGTCAAGATGGTCGTGCCCGACGGCGCATCGGACGCCCTCTTCAAGTGGGTGGCCATCCTCACCGGATCGAAGAACGCCCTCAAGGGCGTCGGCTTCTTCGTGGGCGGCCTTCTCCTCACGGTCGTGGGGTTCCAGGTGTCGCTCATCATCCTCGCGGTGCTCGTGGGATCGGCCCTGCTGATGGTGCTGGTGGCGGTACACGGTTCGCTCGGCCGCGGCACGGCGGGCGCCAGGTTCTCCCACATGTTCTCGAACAACCGGGCGGTGAACCTGCTCTCTGCTGCACGGGTGTTCCTGTTCGCGTCGCGCGACGTGTGGTTCGTGGTGGGCCTCCCCGTGTACCTGCGCAGCGTGCTCGGGTGGACCTTCTGGGAGGTCGGGGGGTTCCTCGCCATCTGGGTGATCGGCTACGGCATCGTGCAGGGCGCATCTCCGCGCCTGCTGCGCCGGCGGGACGGCCGGGTCCCCACCGGGTTCACCGCCGCGTGGCTGGCCTTCGCGCTGGCCCTCCTCCCCGCCGGAATCGCGCTCGCGCTCGTCACCGGGGTGGACCCCACCCTCATCCTCATCGTCGGCCTGATCCTTTTCGGCATCGTCTTCGCGCTCAACTCCGCCGTGCACTCCTTCCTCATCCTGCACTACGCCGATGGCGACAGGGTGGCCATGAACGTCGGCTTCTATTACATGGCGAATGCCCTCGGCAGGCTCGCCGGCACCCTGCTCTCGGGCCTCCTCTACCAGTGGCAGGGACTCGAAGCCTGCCTCTGGGCATCGGCGATCATGGTGGTGGCCGCCGGCATCATCTCCCTCGCACTGCCACGCGAGAGGGGGGCCGTCACGGCACGGAGCAGCGTGCAGGCCGCCACCTGATCCCTACTGGTCCTCGAGGTAGGCGCGAAGGCCGAGGAGCGCCGCATGGTGCTCCGCGGGGATCCACTCCCCCGGATCGATGCCGGATGCGTCGGGCTCGGCGCGGGTCCACCACGTCACACGGCAGCCGGGGTTGAGCGGCTTGACGAGGAAGACGTTCATGTGCCCCTCCACCGGCAGGCCACCGGTCACCTGCGATACGAGTGCGAGATCCTCGTCGTCGACGCTGATGAACCGCTCCTGCACCTTCGTGCCGTCCGCGCGCTCGAGCACGCGCACGTCGCGCACCGGGTGGCTGCGCACGTACTGCGGATGCCACCGGCTGATGGCCGAGGGATCGCGCAGCACGGCCCACGCCGTCTCCGGCGCGACCGCGATGTCGATCGACACCTCGTAATCCGGCATGCCCGTCCCTAGGCGGGTGCGCCTGCCTTGTCCTCCACCGGCACGAAGTCGAGCTCGGTGACGATGTCGATGGCGGCGGCCACCGAGCGGGCGTTCGGGCAGTGGTGCGCGTGGATGGAGTTGCAGCGCTCGGCGGCCTCGCG
>SXZC01000078.1 GCA_005788075.1 Actinomycetota bacterium | reverse complement strand
CGATCCTCCACCTGCTCTATGCCCGCTTCTTCACCACGGTCATGTACGACCTCGGCCTCGTGGGCACCCGCGAGCCGTTCGCCCGGCTCTTCACGCAGGGGATGATCCACCACCAGGGCGCGAAGATGAGCAAGAGCCGCGGGAACGTGGTGCCGCCCGACGAGATCATCCAGCGCTTCGGCGCCGACACCCTGAGGCTCTACATCCTCTTCATGGGCCCGGCCGCCGACGACGCCGAGTGGAGCGACAGCGGCGTGGAGGGGCAGCGGCGGTTCCTCGACCGGGTGTGGCGCCTGGTGCGCGGCCTGCCCGGCGACGTGGATCCCGGGCGCCCGTCGCCTGCCGACGTGGAGGGCGACGAGGTGGCGCTCGCGCTGGTGCGCAAGGCCGAGTCGACGGTGGAGAAGGTCACGCAGGACATCGGCGAGCGGTTCTCGTTCCACACGGCCATCAGCGCCATCCAGGAGCTGGTGAACCAGGCCACCCGCGACATGTCGGACGGCGCCCTGCAGTCGGATGCCGGCGCGAGGGCGCTCTGGCACGCCGCGCGCACCACGGTGTCGCTGCTCTTCCCCTTCGCGCCGCACATGGCATCGGAGCTCTGGGAGGCCATGGGGGGCGAGCGCCTGTGGGAGGAGCCCTGGCCCGAGGCCGACCCGGCCTTCCTCGTCACCGAGACCGTGACGATCGTGTTCCAGGTGAATGGCAAGCTGCGCGACCGCGCCGACGTGACCCCGGACATGGACGAGGACGCCCTCATCGCCATGGCCCTCTCGCTGCCCAAGGTGCAGGCGGCCATGGGCGATGCCGAGCCGAAGCGCACCATCGTGGTGCCCGGGAAGCTCGTGAACGTGGTGGTGGGCGGGAAGTAACGCCCCCGCGTGCCCCTCGTGACGGGGCGCGCGCCATGCGTGATGCCGGCCGCCATACGGTGGCCGCATGGATCGCCTCTTGCCATGGCTGCGCAGGTCGGGGTGGATGTACGGGCTCATCGCCCTCGTGCTCGCGGTGATGGCCTGGCGTTCCATGGGCGACGGGGGCGAGCAGGGGGCGCCCGCCCCCGCCGCCCGCGTGAGCAGGGCCCCCGACGTTCCCAAGATGACCCTGGTGCACGTGGCCGGGGCGGTGCGAAAGCCGGGCGTATACCGCGTGGGCGGTGACTCGCGCGTGATCCAAGCCGTGCGCATCGCCGGCGGCCCCACGCGCGACGCCGACCTCTCGCGACTCAACCTCGCCGCCCCCGTGGCCGATGGGCAGCAGGTGGTCATCCCATTCCGCCCGCGGCCCGGTGCCGGTGTCGGCGGCGGCGCATCGGGGGCGGGCACGTCGGGCGCAGGAGGCGGTGCCACCGGCCCGGTGAGCCTGTCGTCGGCCACGGCGGCCGATCTCGAGGCGCTCGACGGCGTCGGGCCCGCCCTCGCGGCGCGCATCATCGCGTGGCGCGATTCCCACGGTGGGTTCTCGTCGGTGGACGCCCTCGACGAGGTGCCCGGTATCGGGCCGGCCCGCATGGAGGCGCTCCGGCCGCATCTCACCCCGTGATCCGCCACCTGCCGCTGGCGGTGCCGGCGGCGCTTGTCGCGGGGCTCGTCATCGGCGGCCTCGACCTGCCGGTCGTGGAGGCCATCCCGGTGGCGTTGATCGCCGCGCTCGCAGTTGCGCTTGCCACGTGCGCCGCGGGGGCCCTGCGCGCACGCGCCGCCCCCGTGGCCGTGGCATGCCTGTGCGCTTCGGCGGCGCTCGGGGGCGCCTGCTGGGCCACGGCGCGCGTGGCGGACACCGCTCCCGCGCCCGTGCATCGGTTCGGACCGGCATCCGGCACGCTCACCCTCACCGCGCTGCCGGCCACCACCGCGCGCGGCACGCGAATGCGGGTGGAGGCCGGGCGCATGACCGGCCCCGGTGCGCCTGCGGTGGGCACCGGGCTGCTGCTGGAGCTGCCACGGGGCGTCACGCCCCCACAGGTGGGCCAGGTGGTGCGGGTGTCCGGATCCGTGGGCCCGGCGTCACGAGAGGGATCGCCCGGCTGGTGGACGGCATGGCTGCGTCGGCAGGGGATATCGGCCCGACTGCGGAGCGAAAGGTGGCAGGCCGCCGGCTGGCGGGGGGGAGTGGCCGGCGCGCGCGACGCCCTGCGCCGATTCGCCCAGCGCCATGTGGCGGCCGGCCTCGGAGGCGATCGCGAGGCCATGGTGCGCGGGATGGCGCTTGGTGGAGGTGATGGCCTGTCAGGGGATGCCTCCACGAGCATGCGCGATGCCGGGCTCTGGCACCTGCTGGCCGTGAGCGGGCAGAACGTCGCGGTGATCGGCATTGGCGTGGTCGCGGCGCTCGGTGCCCTCGGGGTGGCGCGCCTGCGGCGGGTGTCGATGGCCGGGGCGGCGATGCTCGCCTACTGCCTCGCCTGCGATGGCGGGGCGTCGGTGCTGCGTGCCGGGATCATGGGCGCGATCGGCGTCGCGGCCGACCTCCGGGGTGGTCGCCGTGCGCCGTGGAACGCCCTGCTGGTGGCGCTGGCCGCGATGCTGGCCCTCGACCCCCTTGCCATCGGTGATCCGGGCCTGCAGCTCTCATTCGCTGCGGTGGCGGGCCTGTTCGCCATCGCCCCGCCGGTGAGTGAGTGGCTGCGCGGGGTAATGCCGGCGCGCCCCGCGGACCTGGTGGCGCAGTCGGCGGGCGCCGGGCTGGCCACCGCGCCCGTGCTGGCGCTGGGCTTCGGCAGCGTCTCGCTGGTCGGGCTCATCGCGAACCTCGTGGCCGTGCCGGTGGCGGGCCCCGTGGTGGTGGCTGCCATGCTCGGCGTGGCCGGCGATGCCCTGTGGCATCCGCTCGGCGTGGCGCTCGCATGGATCGCCTCACTGGGCGCCGCGGTCATCCTGTGGGTGGCCCGTGTCGCCGCGGCGATCCCCGGGGCGGTGCAGCAGGTGCCTCCGTGGGGCGCGCTTCCGCTCGTATTCCTCGCTGCGGTTCCCCCGGCGGCCTGGTGGTGGCTTCGCCGCGTGCCGGAGTCGCGGACATCGACGGGTGGCGGTGCTCATGCAACGCGCACCCTGCGCGCCGGCACGGCGGCGGCGGGCTGCGCGCTGGTCATGTGGCTGCTTGGCCCGCTGATGCCGGGATGCGGCCCGCCGCCGATGCCAGCTGGTCCCGCGGTGCGCATGCTCGACGTGGGGCAGGGGTCGGCGGTGGCGCTTCGCACGGGCGGCGCCATCGACGTGATGGTGGATGCCGGACCGCCGGGCGAACCCGCGCCGGTGGTCGCTGCCGTGGCACGGATGGGATCACCTGCCATCGGTGCGCTCGTGATCAGCCACGGCGCGGATGATCACGCAGGGGGGGCGGAGCACCTGCTGGGACGCCTGCCGGTGGGGCGCCTGCTGCTGCCGGAACCCGACTCCGGCGCGCCGCTGGTGCGCCGCCTGGTGACCCGCGCCCGCGAGGCGGGCGTTCCCGTGGAGTGGGTGG